>NZ_JCAWFG010000119.1:0-6069 GCF_059740505.1 Camelimonas sp. FR25
TTTCTTCACGCAACAACAATCTTGCACCATTTTCTATAGCGCTTCTCAAAAGCGGTCGCCGTGTATTGTGATACGGATGACCTTTCCATTTCTTTTGGTTAGAGAACGGCCAATGCGCCAGAAATTGGGATTCACATTGGCGCCGTCGCCTCGATGTGCAATTGAATCCTGAGCAAGTGTGTGGACGGCCGTGATAGCCGCATAACGTTGACGCAGATTAGCCGACGCTGCGCGGGGGCGTGTGCGAACATGTCTCGTTGGCTCACCCACCATCCCGCTGCGGGTCATACTGTCGCGTAGCCGTCAGGCCGTATCTGCGCGCCAGGGGATAGATATTGTCATCATCCTCACACTTCTCAGTCATTCGGCATCAAACCAGACCTCCACCCGCCAGCGCCTCCTGCAGCAGCGCGTCTTCGGCTTCGGCCAGCAGGGCGTCGGGGTCGTCGGGGGCGGCTTCGCGGCCGATTTCGAGCACAAGGGCGACGGCGAGGGGGGAGACCCGTTGTAGAGGGCGCCAGAGCAGATGGCCGCGGATGCGGGCCAGCATGGCGCCAAGGCGCTGCAGGTCGAGCAGGCCGGCGGCGGCTTCCTGGCGTGCGGCGCGCAGCAGCACATGATCGGGCTGATGACGCCGCAGCACGTCGAAGACCAGATCGGTCGAGAACATCACCTGCCGACCGGTCTTGCGCGCCGCGCCGGGCTGGCGGCGCTCGATCAGACCCGCAATCACCGCGCAATGGCGGAACGCCCGCTTCATCAGCGCCGTTTCCTCCAGCCACTCCTCCAGATCATCCCCCAGAATGTCCTCATTGAGCAGCGTATCCAGCGACAGGCGCGGGCTGCGCGGCGCGGCGGCGCCCCCGGCCAGCGCCGCGGCGATGTCGCCCGCCGCCCAGATGGCGAGGCCATAATCATTGGCGACATAGCCGAGCGGCCGCAGCCGCGCCCGCTCCAGCCGGCGGGTCAGCAACACGCCAAGGGTCTGATGGGCCAGCCGTCCTTCAAATGGCCAGAGCGTCAGATAGTGCCGGCCAGCGCGCGGGAAGGTTTCCACCAGCAACTGATCCGGCTGTGGCAGGGCGGAATGCTGGCGCTGCCAGTCGAGCAGCGCCTGCACCTCGTCCGGCAGCACATGCCATTGGTCCGGATCGCCCAGCAGGCCGCGCACCCGCGCCGCAAGAAAAGTGGACAAAGGAAACCGCCCGCCCGACCAGGCGGGGATTTTCGGATCCTTGCCCGTGGCCCTTGTCACCTGCGCCTCATCGGCAGAGAGCCCTTCAAAGCGCAATACTTCGCCGGCAAAGATAAAGGTGTCGCCGGGCGTCAGCTGCTCGATGAAATCTTCCTCGACCTCGCCCAGAATGCGCCCGCCAGGGGCGCGGCCAGCTAGCGGGCCGCCGGCCGGGCGGCCATCGGGACGCGTGCGGCGACTGCGCGACAGGCGAACCCGCACCTTCGCCGCCTCGACGATGGTCCCGACATTGAGCCGGTAGCGCTGCGCCGCCGCCGGGGTGGCGATGCGCCAGCACCCCTGCTGATCCTGGCGAATGCGGGCGAACTGCTCATAGTTGCGCAGGGCGTAGCCGCCGGTCGCCACAAAAGCGAGCACATCGTCAAAATCGGAGCGTTCAAGGCTGGCATAGGGCGCCGCCGAGATGACCTCGCTATAAAGATCATCCGCGGTGAACGGACCAGCCACCGCCATGCCGAGCACGTGCTGGGCCAGCACATCCAGCGCGCCCTCACGGGGATCGGGCGTGTCCTGGGCCGCTTCCTCCACCAGCTCCAGCGCCGCCTCGCATTCCAGCGCCTCAAAGCGGTTGGACGGCACGAGCCAGGCTTTCGAAGGCTCATCCAGCCGGTGATTGGCGCGGCCGATGCGCTGCATCAACCGGCTGGCGCCCTTGGGAGCGCCGAGATTGATGACCAGATCGACGTCACCCCAGTCGATGCCCAGATCAAGCGTGGCGGTGCACACCACCGCTTTCAGCCGTCCTTCCGTCATCGCCGCCTCGACCTTGCGCCGCCGCGCCGCGTCGAGGGAGCCATGGTGCAGGGCGATCGGCAGGGCATCCTCATTGAGACGCCACAATTCCTGAAAGGTGAACTCCGCCTGCAGCCGCGTGTTGACGAACACCAGCGTCAGTCGGTGGCTGCGGATCGCCTCATAAACCTCTGGCATGGCCCAGCGGGTGGTGTGGCCCGCGATCGGCAGGTTGCGGCGGCCTGACAGGATGGCGATCTCCGGCGCGGCGCCGCCGACGACACGGATGATGTCAACCTCCCCCGCCGTTGCGCCAACCCCCGACAGATACAGCGCCAGCGCCTCTGGCTGGCGAACCGTGGCTGACAGGCCGGTCATGGCGACGCCCGGCGCCAGCCGTCGCAGGCGGGCGAGATCCAGCGCCAGCAGATCGCCGCGCTTGGACGTGACCAGCGCGTGCAATTCATCAAGCACCACGCGGCGCACGCCGCCAAACACCTCGCTGGCGTCCGGGTGCGCCAGCATCAGGGCCAGCTGCTCCGGCGTGGTCATCAGCACATCTGGCGGGGCCCGCATCTGACGCGCCCGTTTGTGGGCCGGCGTATCGCCCGTGCGGGTCTCCACCCGGATAGTGAGGCCGATGCCAGCCACCGGCGCCTCGAGATTGCGGGCCACATCGACGGCCAGCGCCTTGAGCGGTGAAATGTAGAGGGTGTGCAGCCGTCGCTTGCGCCCCCGCCCGACGGCGGCGTCCTCGCCCGCCGCCAGCTCCACCAGCGTTGGCAAAAAGCCGGCAAGGGTCTTGCCGGCGCCTGTGGGCGCGGCCAGCAGCGCAGAGCGGCCCTGCTGCGCCAGCTGCAACAGCAACAACTGGTGCCGGCGCGGCCGCCAGCCGCGTTGGCTAAACCAGCGCTCGAACGCGTCAGGCAGTTTGATGTCAGCCGCCTGCGACGCAGCCCGCCTGCCCGGCGCGGGGTCGGCCAGCAACTCGTCTGCGGCGATGAGATAGCTCCGCCCGGCGGCAGGCGGCTTGTCGTGGCGCGTCACCGGCTCAGGGTCTGACCGGCCCTTGCGCCCGTCAAGTCAATTCGCGCCGAAGCGCTTCTGACGCGCCTCACACAGACATGCAATTTTTTTGCGGTGGGCGTGAACCCTGGCGCATCTGGCTGCGACTTACAGGCATGGAGGCGCCGACAACCCATCCCAAGGCGCCGCAGAGCAGATGGAGGAAAGCCATGAACGTCCTCGCCACCGCCCGTAAGGCCACTCTCGCCGCTCTCGCCGCCATCACCCTGGGCGGCGGCATGCTCACCCTCGCCGCGCCGGCCAACGCCGGCCCCGGCCATGGTCATGGCTACCGCCATCACCATCCGCACCACGGCCATTTCTACCGGCATCGTCACAGCTATGGCTATGGCGCCGCAGGGGTGGTGGGTGGTCTGGCGCTGGGCGCCCTGGCCGCCGGAGCCCTCGTCGCTCAGCCAGTCTGCTACGACGTACGTCAGCCGATCGTCGATCGCTGGGGCAATCTGATCCGCTATCGCATCGCCCGCGTCTGCGACTGACGCTGTTATACCGGCAGTCGATGAGCATGACCCATCGGGCGCAGGTCATGCCCGTGCGGCGACCAGGCATTTCAGGTCGCGGTTGCGTCAGCATCTTCGCGACCTGACACTGACCGCGCCCCAATCCCCCTCCCCTTCCCGGGAAAGGCTCCCCGCCTTTTCCGGGCTTTTTCTTTCGGCGTGTCCGTCTGGGCATCAGACACTGCGCCTTTACCTCTCTCTATGTGCGTGACGCATCAGAGACAGGCCGGACCTTCGCCAACGAGGCGACGTTATCCCCGGTCGCCGGCCCACAGCCACTTTAGCCTTGTCAAAAGCCCCCGGCCACGGGGACCAACTCGCGTTTATGAGGGCGCCATTCAAACCGGGGGCGAGTCAGCGGTTCGGAGTGAAGGCTGAGTCCGTTCGGCGGCAACAAGGCTGGCGGCTCACCACCTGCTGCGAATACTTCAACGCGAGTTTCACTTGCTTTAGCATTCTCAAGGTCGATGAGCTTCCTGTATCGACAAATGCCGACCAGGAACTAAAGGTGTTATGATACATCGACGCCGCCACAGCCGCGAGGGTGACGTGCGCGGCCTGAAATGGCATAGCGAATGCGCTATAGGGCGCAAATGTCGCGTGTTACTTCAACTCACCTCGCTTGGAGGTCGCTACAAATCTGCATTCCGTGCCAATTCTGGACGTAAGGCGAAATGCATTGTTCGTGCAGTCGGCGAACGCACGCACAATAACTTTGACGGGACGCTGCGTACATTCCTTCTGATTATGAGCGTCCGTCAGACAAAATTCCTTGGTTTCATAAGCCAAACCCGCCCCATCTGAATTGTACTCACAGGTACCCGCCCCAAAACGGGACACTTCTGCAAGCATTTGGTTAAAAAAATACCTTCCTTCGCCAGCAGATATTGTCTTATAGACCTTCACCTCTTGCCCGACTCTGGCACAGGTATGAGAACCAGTGTCGATAGTAACATCGATCGGGACTGTCAGCCCTTGCGAGAAAACAACCGTCGGGAGCATTCCAGAAACCAGAAAAGCCAAAACCAACATTTTCATAGCACCCCCCCTTTCACTCAAGCTCGCCCACATAAATATTCAGGCAACGATAAATAAAAACATAATTGCGGAAAAGCTGAAAGAGAACATTTTCAGGCTTAATTCATTTTTTACGATTGCGAATACATTCTATTTGGAAACATCATCACGCCAATTAGCACTGTATACGACTTGCTTACCTGCCCTGAATGCAATCCTAGACACATATCTACCACTGCATGTCACTCGGCGAGCCTCCGTTCGCTTCATGCGCCGGGCGCTCATCACCGGCAGGCAGGTCCTGAGTTCGACCCAGTGCGGCCTCTATCTGACGAGAGTACGTAGCCACACAAGGTCTGTCTGGCGTCACTGGTTTGGCTGGCGACCCAGCCGCGAGCGCCTGCCGCTATAGAGGAAATAGAACGCCGCCACCGCCAACAGCCACAGTGCGAACATCACCAGCGTCTGTCTGGCGAGACCCAGCACCAGATAGGCGCACAGGGCGATGCTGAGCAGCGGCGTCAGCGGGAATAAAGGCAGGCGGAAGGGCCGGGGCAGTTCGGGCTGGCGTTGGCGCAGGGCGATGACGCTGACCGCCACCAGAATGAACGCCCCCAGCGTGCCCACCGACACCATATCCGCCAGCAGCCCCAAAGGCATGAAGCCAGCCATGATGGTGGCTACCGACGCCACCACCAGGGTGTTGAACACCGGCGCGCCGCTCCCGGGCTCAACCCTGCTGAACAGCGGCGGCAGCAGCCCGTCGCGGCTCACGGCGAACAGAACGCGGGTCTGACTATAGATCAGCACCAGCGCAATGCTGAAAATCGAGACAATTGCCCCTGCGGACAGCAGGAACGACGGCCAGCGCGCGCCGGAGACCTGCTGCAGGATCACCGCCAGCCCGGCGTTCTGGCCGACGAACGCCTCCAGCGGCTGGGCGCCCACCGCGACGATCGCCACCGCCACATAGACTGTAGTGACGATCGCAAACGCCAGCAACAAGGCCAGCGGCAGGGTGCGGCGAGGGTTGAGCGCCTCCTCGCCAGCGGTGGCGATGGAATCAATACCGATGAAGGCGAAGAAGATCAGCGAGGCGGCGGCGCCGACGCCAGCCGCGCCATAAGGGGCGAAGGGCGTCAGATTGGCAGGATCAAAAGCAGTTGCGCCCACCAGCACGAACACCGCCAGCACACCGACCTTGATCACCACCATCACCGCATTGGCCGTGGCCGACTGCCTGACGCCGCGCACCAAAAGGAAGCTCGCCATGGCGACCAGCGCCACAGCCGGCAGATTGACGACGCCGCCCTGGGACGGGGCCGCCGACAGGGCCAACGGCAGGCTGAGCCCCACAACCAGCTCACCAAACTGGTTGAGATATTGCGCCCAGGTGACGGCGATGGCGGCGATGGCGACGCCATATTCAAGCAACAGGCAGGAGGCGAGCACCAGCGCCATGCCCTCGCCCAGCGACAC
>NZ_JCAWFG010000013.1:0-7621 GCF_059740505.1 Camelimonas sp. FR25
ACCAGCTGCATCATGTCCTTGGCCTCAAAGGTCGAGGCGGTGTCGGTGGTCATGGCCTGGGCGCGGATGCGCACGTCGGTGTTGAGGCCGTGGCGACGGGCGAAGGCTTCCGACACCAGAATGGCCGCTGCGCCGCCGCAGGTGGGCGGGCAGGCCATCAGGCGGGTCATCACCCCCGGCCAGATCGGCAGATCGTTGAGCACATCATCGGTCGTGACCTCCTTGCGGAAGATCGCCAGCGGGTTCTTCGCGGCGTGCCGGCTGGCCTTGGCGCGGATCTGCGCGAAGGCGGACAGCGGCGTGCCGTGCTTGTTCATGTGGCTGAGGCCAGCGCCGCCGAACAGGCGCAGGGCGGAGGGCACGCCCTTCGCGTCGACCAGATTGTCGGCGAGGCCCTCAAACAGCTCCATGGGATTGGGGCGGTCATCGAACACCGAGCCGAGCGCGCCTGGCTTCATCTGCTCGAAACCCACGGCGATGACGCAATCGGCGGCGCCGCTGGCGATGGCCTGGCGGGCGAGGAACAGCGCGGTGGAGCCGGTGGAGCAATTGTTGTTGACGTTGATCACCGGGATGCCGGTCATGCCTACGTCATAGACGGCGCGCTGGCCGCAGGTGCTGTCGCCATAGACATAGCCGACATAGGCCTGCTCGACCTGGTCATAGGCCACGCCCGCATCCGCCAGCGCCAGCCGCGCCGCTTCCGCGCCCATCTCATGATAAGGCGCGCTCGCGCCTGGCTTGGCGAACGGGATCATACCGACGCCTGCGACCACTACCGCCTGTGACATTGTTTCCTCCGCACGGCCTGCGTAACTGGTGACGACCGAACCATCAGGTCTTAAAAATACCAATGGACAGTCGATTACCCGTGGGTAATAAACAGTCCCTGGAAATGTGTCAACGCGCCGTGTCGCTGGTCAAGGCAGGATGTGTGGCGGTTTCCGGGGGGCAGGCCGCAGCGCTCGGGGGCTGTCCCGTGAAGGGCGGCCATGGCAAAGGAACGCGGCAAAGTCCGCTGGCGCCTGGCGCCGTCCTGATGGACGGTCTGGCGAGAACAAGGATCAGGGGGAGGGGCAAGATGGAACGCGCGCTTGGGCAGATGCTGGTTGGCGGCATCCTGGAGAACGCAGCCATTCGCTATGGCGATCGCACCGCGATCATATGCGGCGACACCGGGCGGCGCTTCAGCTTTCGCGATGTCGACAAGCGGGCTAACCGGCTGGCCAATGCAATCGAGAGCCTCGGGCTGCGCAAAGGCGATGTGTTGGCGTTTCTGATCAGCAACCGCGCCGAAATCGCCGAGACCTATTTTGCCCTGGCGCGCATCGGGGTGATCGGCATTCCGCTCAACTACCGGCTGGCCGCCAGCGAGATCCGTGAACTTGCCGCGTCAATGGGCGCGCGTGGCCTGATCTACGAGGACCGCTTCGCAGATCTGGCGGCGCCGCTGGCCGACACGTTGGACCTGGTGATCCGGCTGGGCGGCGCCGGCGAGCGCGAGGCGCACGACTATGACGCGCTTTTGGCCGCGGCGTCTGACCAGCTGCCGGAGCGGGATATTCGCGAGAGCGATCCGTATTATTTCAACCTGACCTCGGGCACGACCGGGCTGCCGAAATCCTATGTGCTGACCCAATACAACAACAGCACCATCAACCCGATGTTTCAGGCGTTCGAGCTAAACCAGCGCGACGTGGTGATGACGGTGTTTCCGGCATTTGGCCGCGTCGGCTTTGGCTGGATTGTCGGCGCCATGATGTATGGCGCGCCGAATGTGCTGCTGAACTTTGCGGCGGGCCGGGTGCTTGAGCTGATGCAGCAGGAGCGCGTGACGATCGTCAATCTGGTGCCGACGATGGCGGCGATGCTGCTGCAGGAGCGCGCGGTGGACGCGGGTCCCATCGCATCGCTGCGCGGCATCGTGTTCGCCGGTTCAAGCCTGCCGGAGCCCGTTCGCGATGGCGCCCGCGCCCGGTTGTGCGACGCCCTGTACGAATATTATGGCATGCAGGAGACGGGCGCACTGGTGGTGAGCACGCCGGAGGACCGCCTTGCTGCGCCGGCGTCCCAGGGCAAACCCCTGATGTTCTCGGACGTGCGCATCGTCGGCGACACCGGCGCGGTGCTGCCGCCTGGCGAACACGGCGACATTATCGGGCGCTCCCCCAATGCGGTCACCGCCTATTTCAACAATCCGGAAAAGAGCGCCGAGACCTTTCGGGGCGGCTGGGTGCACACCGGCGACATCGGCTTCATGGACGAACGCGGCTATCTGACCATCAGCGGTCGCAAGAAGGATATGATCGTCTCCGGCGGACAGAACGTTCATGCCGCAGAGATCGAAGAGGTCGTGCTGTCACATCCACAGGTCAGCGACGTTGCGGTATTTGGCCTGCCCGATCCGTTATGGGGCGAGAAGGTGGCTGCGCTGATCGTGCCGGCGCCAGGCGTCGTTCTGGATGAGGCCGCCCTGCTGGCCTATTGCCGCGAACGGCTAGCGGGCTTCAAGATTCCACGACAGATCTTCCGTCAGGATGCGCCTCTGCCGCGCACGCCGACAGGCAAGATCCAGAAGTATCTGCTGGTGGAGCAATTCACCGGGCGCTGACGCCCGAGCCCGATGGGCATGCCTCATCGGGCTCTGATCGCGCGCGCGGCGAACTCCGCTCACACAACATGACAACAAACGGGCTGGCGAGGCGAAGCAAGGACTTGCAGCGGCCCTGTCGGGGAGGATGGCAATGAATACGACGCTCGGACTTCGGCGTGTAGTTGAACTCAAGCCAGATGGCGTGGCCACGATCTTCGGCGACCGCCAGCGCACCTGGCGCGAGACCGGCGAGCGCGTCCAGCGGCTGGCGGCGGCCCTGCGGGCGCTGGGCGTCAACGCGGGCGAACCGGTCGCCGTGCTCGCGCAGAATTCGGACAAATATTTCGAAACCTATCTGGCCGTGGCCTGGGCCGGCGCAGTGGTGGTTCCGCTCAACGTGCGCTGGAGCGCTGTTGAGAACGAGGACGCCATGCGCGATTGCCGCGCCCACTGGCTGCTGGCGGATGACGCTTTCACCGCCATCGCCGGAGAGTTGGCGCTGCGCATCGGCGGCGTCGGCCTGGTGCATTTGGGCGAAGCGCCGGTCCCGGCTGGGTTCCATGACTATGAGGCGCTGATCGCAGGCCATGAGCCCATCGCCGACGCCATGCGCTCGGGCGACGATCTGGCTGGCATTTTCTACACCGGCGGCACGACCGGGCGGTCGAAAGGCGTGATGCTGAGCCATCGCAATTTGATGACCAATGTCATGAACGCCATGGCGCTGCGGATGTTTGAGGACGATCCGCGCTATTTGCACGTCGCCCCGATGTTCCACCTCGGCAATGGCGCCGCCATGTATTCCAACATGCTGCTGGGCGGCACAAATGTCATGTTGCCGGCGTTTTCGCCGGCCGCGCTGGCTGAAACGATCGCCCGGCATCGGGTGACCGACATGATGCTGGTGCCGACCATGATCCAGATGTTCGTGGATTCTCCCGACATTGACGGCCATGACCTGTCGTCGCTGCGTAAAATCCTCTACGGCGCCTCGCCGATCAGCGAGGCCGTGCTCGACAGGGCGATCGCCCGTCTGCCTGGCGTCCGCTTCGCTCAGGCCTATGGCATGACGGAGCTGTCGCCCATCGCCACCTTCCTGCAGCCGGATGATCACATTGGCGAGCGCCGCGCCCAGGGCAAACACCGCAGCGCCGGGCGGCCGGCGCCGGCGGTCGAGGTGCTGATTGTTGATGACGAGGGGCAGCCGCTGCCGCGGGGCGAGGTCGGAGAGATCATCGTGCGCGGCGACAATGTGATGATGGGCTATTGGGAGCGCCCGGAAGAAACCGCCGCAGCCATCCGCGACGGCTGGATGCACACCGGCGACGGCGGCTACATGGATGCCGATGGCTATGTCTATGTGGTGGACCGCATCAAGGACATGATCATCTCCGGCGGTGAGAACGTCTATTCGATCGAGGTCGAAAATGTGCTCGCCCAGCACCCGGCCGTGGCGCAATGCGCCGTGATCGGCGTGCCGCATCCGCAATGGGGCGAGGAGGTGCATGCCGTGGTGGTGCTGAGGCCCGGCGCCGAGGTGGAGGCCGCGGCGCTGATCGCCTTCTGCAAGGAGCGGATCGCTGGCTACAAATGCCCGCGCGGCGTGACTTTCCATGACGGCGCGCTGCCCATGTCCGGCGCCGGAAAAATCCTGAAACGCGACCTCCGCGCCAGCCTGGAACAGAACCGCCTGTGACGGAAGGCGCCCCGGGCGGCTTCATGGTATGAACGCTTGGGAGAGGGTGGGGATCGGGTTGGGAGCAGCCTGGTCCACCGCTTTAACGCGCGCCCCTGCCGGGATTTACCGGGGACACCCTTCGCCCGGAGCGCAATGGCGCCCGGGCCGATCATGGTAACACTAGCCATCACCGCTCGACGAAGGCCGACCGACCCCGTCACGGCGTGGACCTGGGTCCCACAGCGCACGATCCGATGGCCCATGCCCGGCGCATGCACCGCACCTCCATGCAGGGAGCGCATTCAGATCGGCCAAGCGATGCCGTTTGACCAAAAAGCGTTCAGAGCGCCGATCCGAAGGCGTAAGAGGCCTGAATGAAAACCGTGGTGCGATCGCTCTTCGTCGTGACTGGCGAGGGGGGCATGCCAGGAAACGGAAAGACCACCGACGCGGTGGATTTTGCATGCCACCGCCTTGCGCCGAGGCCGACGGACACGCTGTCCGATACACGATAGGAGGCGATGGCCTCGATCTGGTAGCCGCGTCCAGAGCCGGTATCGACCATCGGATTAATGCCTGAACGCGCCCAGTGGTTATCGCGCCCGCGATAATTGAGCCCTGGCAGATAGGCGGCGTCGACAGACAGCCTCAGTCGGTCAGTGATGTCGATGTCGCCGGCGACGCCAATGCGCGCGCCATTCCAGTTCTCGTAACGGCTCAGGGAATTGTAATCCTTGGGTATGTCCCTGTCGCCGACACAGATGTCGCCCTGGGAGATCTGGGCGCAGCCCCACGCATGCAAATACTGCTGATTGTGCGAGAAGCCGGCAAAGGCGCCCAGCCGCCATCCAGCGCCCTGATAGGCCCAGCCGATATCAGCTGTGGCATACAGGCCGCCGCTCGATGAGATGTCGCTTCGGGTGTTGGAATAGGGGACCGTGTCGGGGGGGAAATCCTCATCGAACATTTTGCCGGTGAGCAGGCCCGTGCCGCCGATCATGCCCTTGATGAAAACTCCTGATGTGTGGTCCAGACGGCCAAACGCCTCGAGCGCCAGCGCTTTCTGGTCGTTCCAGGTCAGGCGGGAGTTCATCTGTCCGGGGACGTATGGAGCGCCCAGGTCCATCTGGTAGCTGCCCAGCGAGCGCCCGAGGCGCCCGCCGAACTCACCGGAGAAACGGGTGTTGGCTGCGACAGCCTGGCCCCCCGGCGCGTCCGGGTTCCCCCACCGGTAGTTGAGGCCGAACTTGACCAGGTCAAGCGACTGTCGCGTGCGCGCGCCGTGGCTGTCCTGCCAGTCGGGATCGAAGCCCTGCCAGCGTTGCGGCGCGAACTGGATGTGGTTGTACTCGATCTTCGCCGACCAGGCGCTGCTGAGGGCATATTCCACGCCAAGGCCGATCATCCATCCGATGGACGTCTTGTCTGCGGATGCGCGCGAGAGGCGCGCCGATCTGAGCTGGCTGAAAGCCAGATCATCAATAGCAAAAGACGAGCGGGCGACAGCGACGCCAGCCTTGCCATAAAACAACGCCTGTCCCACGGCGTAGCCCAGTCGCGGGGCCAGTGTCACAAGCATGCGCGTCCGGTTGCTGCAGCGCCACGCCATCGACGTGGAATGATCTGGCGATATGAACGCCTCATCGCCATAGCCATAGAGCCCACCGCAAACGGCCACGCCATAGGCGCTCGATGAGGCGATGTCGGCTTCGGCGCCAAAGACAATGGCGCCCGACTGGGCGTTGTAACCTAGCGTGCCGCCAGCCAGCATCCCGTTACCCCTGCCGCCAGCAGGAAACCGGGGCAGAAAATACGAGAGCCCTTGCCCGACTGGTTCCGTCCAAGTGGCGGTTCCCCTGCTTAAGCCGACAATGCCGCCAATGTAGTGTCCGTTCCACTGCGCAACGCCGCCATGGGGCGGTGCGACGTCCGTCGCCGACACCTCCGCAGCATGGAGGAACACGGGCAGGAATAACGCCGTGCCAGCCAGAAATCGTGCGCGCATCGTCAGTCAACGCCCCCCATACACGTAATTAGTCAAGTTATACCTGTATAATCGTCGCTTACGTCAGGTAAAGCAATCTATTTCTGCAGGGGAAGGGGGAAAGCAACCCGGCGAGCCACGCCATTGTGAGACGCAAACCAGCGAAGGGGGGCGATGCAACAACGGGAGCTTGGGTTAACAGTCTGGACCCATTGTGTCCTGGGTGAGAGCAGTTGTGCAGCGGGCGTTACGACGACATGGCGCCGCTCTGGGCCCCAGTCATGGTGGGCCGCCATGCCCCTGAATGGTTTGACGCGGCTGGTCGTGCGCTCCGGGGAATGGCGCGGCCAGTTCACCGACCGGGTGACGCCCAGCTGCACGGTTGATTGAAACCGGGCGGGAGGTTGGCCAGGCGTTTCGCTGCGCGCCGGGCGTGGAGCCGCCGACACAGCCCGCCAGTTGGACGTCGCCACATAAATCGGCGGCGCATCAGCCTGCATGCCCGACTGGCCAGCCCATTGCAGAGGGTTTGCGCGGGGCGGGGGAGGCCTTCAATGCGGCGCTGCGCCTGCGCATCAGGCTCCCACAGCCACGCTGTGGATTGAACATTATCCAGGCACATTCTGCCACTTCATAGCATTAAAGGAGCGCCCTGCCTCCAGGTAAGCGCATGTAATGACGTGCATGAACAACAGTGCAATCTACAATAACTGCTGAAGTCTATCATATAACTTTGAAGTGCATGCCGCAAACCGCTCGTATTTTCTGTTGACCCCACAGAAAATCCCATGCAAAGCTGGCGTTCGTCAGGCAAAGTAAATTTGGTCGCCGCAAAAGTGCGGTAATAGTGGGCGCAAGGTGGACACAAGGTGCGGGCTGTCGCGCATCATCCAGAAGGCGCGCATGAGCATTCTGGAGAGCCCCGTATGGCGCCGCCTTGTTGAGACAGCGCGGTCAGGGTTGTCGTGGGTCGACAGGATGGCGCGTCGCTTGCCCCTGGGCGCTCGCCATGGGCGCGGTCGACATGGATGAAGTGTCGTATTGGATGCAGCGCCAAGTAAAATGTTGCATCGCGTATGCGTGTATCAGCGGATAGAAGCTCGCATTATTCATTTCACATTGATGTAATTATTCAGACAAATTCAACGGGCGGCGTCCCGTTTCCTTCACGCACACCAATTGATGCCGGCGCTTTCGGCCGACGCGCGATCCGTTGGTTTCTTCCGTGACAGCCGAGGGCATAGCGCCGTGCGGGCGCTCCTACGGATAGGTGGAGCGCTGACCTTGGGGGCAGGCCGGTCTTGCCCGCGCGATGTCTGCGCGTTGTCCCGGACGAATTGTCCGATGTCGCACGTTAATACTGGTG
>NZ_JCAWFG010000014.1:0-21764 GCF_059740505.1 Camelimonas sp. FR25
ACCATCGCGTCATGCCCGTGCTCGTCACGGGCATCCACGTCTTGCCGGCGGTTCGGCGCACAAACCCGTTAGCGGGGAGGGCGCCGGATCGGCGCCATGGCCGTGACGTCTCGAGACTGTCCGGGCGGCGGCGGGTGATGGCTGTGGCAAGACGTGGATCCCCGTGACAAGCACGGGGATGACGGCGGTGGGGGGCGTGGCGGTGGGAGAGCGGCGGCGCTGGCGCGTGACGGGCTTGGCTGATGATGGCCTGATACGAGCGGGCGCCCACGGTGACGGATGGCCTTACCCCGCGCCGCCACCGACGCGTCATGCCCGTGCTCGTCACGGGCATCCACGCCTTGCCGGCGGCTGGGCGCATGAAACCGTTAGCGGGGAGGGCGCCGGATCGGCGCCATTGCCGTGACGTCGCGTGGTTGGCCGGGCGGCGGGTGGAGGTGGCTGTGGCAGGACGTGGATCCCCGTGACGAGCACGGGGATGACGGCGGTGGGGCGCGTGGCGGTGTGGAGAGCGGCGGGGGCGCCGTGTGGCGGGCCATCGCTGCGCGGTTGACGCAGCCGCGCGCCTGCCTTCAGCTCAGGTCGCGCAGGAAGGTGGCGAAGCGCAGGATGCCGTCTGGCCATGGGCCGTGGCCGCTGGCGCTGTTGATGTGGCCGGATTCGCCCGCATCGAGAAACCGCGCGCCCCAGGCCTCGGCCAGCGCCTTCGCTTCGTCCTGCGGGCAATAGGGGTCATCGTTGCCGCTGACCACCACGGACGGGAAGGGCAGGGGCTGGCGCGGGAACGGCGTGAAGGCCGGATCGACGCCGGGGATGGCGCGCACGGCCTTCTCGGACGGCGGGGCCACCAGCCAGGCGCCGGCGATGTGGCCGGGACGGCCGGTGGCGGCGGCCAGTTGGGCGGCGGCGTTGGCCACGACGATGCAGCCGATGGAGTGGGCCACCAGCACCTGCGGCCGGCTCTTGCCGGTGGCCGCCGTCAGCAGCCGGTCGGTCCAGGCGGCGAGGTGCGGCTTGTGCCAGTCATCCTGCTCCACCAGCTGCGCGGTCGACAATTTGGCGCGCCAGCGGCTCTGCCAATGGTTCTCGTCCGAGCCGGCCCAGCCGGGAATGATCAGGATATCGCAATCAGCGGCTTTCATGGCGTGCTCCTGTCCCAGGGGCTGCAACCCTGGCGCAATGGCGTGGTTTTGCCAGGGCTCTGTCGCAAAAGCAAACGCCCGCCATGGCGGCGGGCGTTCTTAAGGCGGCAGGCCCATCAGGCGACCGCTTGGGTGGGCGGCTCAGGCCTCGCCGAACACCCGGCGGAAGATCGTGTCGACGTGCTTGAGATGGTAGCCGAGGTCGAACTTCTCTTCGATCTCGGCGTCGGTGAGATATTTCTTCACGTCAGCGTCGTTCTTGAGCAGGGTCATGAAGTCGCCCTCGCCGCGCCACACCGGCATGGCGTTGCGCTGCACGAGGCGATAGCTGTCCTCGCGGCTGGCGCCCTTCTGGGTCAGGGCCAGCAGCACGCGCTGCGAGTGAACCAGGCCGCCGAGACGGTCGAGGTTTTTCTGCATGTTCTCAGGATAGACCATCAATTTGTCGATGACGCCGGCGAGACGCACCAGCGCGAAGTCGAGGGTGACGGTGGCGTCGGGGCCGATCATGCGCTCGACCGAGGAGTGCGAGATGTCGCGCTCATGCCACAGGGCGACGTTCTCCATCGCCGGCAGCGCGAAGGCGCGGACCATGCGGGCGAGGCCGGTCAGGTTCTCGGTGAGCACCGGATTGCGCTTGTGCGGCATGGCCGAAGAGCCCTTCTGGCCTTCCGAGAAGAACTCCTCGGCTTCCAGAACCTCGGAGCGCTGCAAATGGCGCACCTCAATGGCCAGACGCTCGATCGACGAGGCGATGACGCCGAGGGTGGCGAAGAACATGGCGTGCCGGTCGCGCGGGATCACCTGGGTCGAGACGGGCTCGACGGCGAGGCCCATCTGCTCGGCGACGTATTCCTCAACCTGCGGCTCGATATTGGCGAAGGTGCCGACGGCGCCGGAAATGGCGCAGGTGGCGATCTCCTTGCGGGCGGCGACGAGGCGCTCGCGGTTACGCTCGAACTCGGCGTAGGCCTGGGCCATCTTCAGGCCGAAGGTCACTGGCTCGGCATGAATGCCATGCGAGCGGCCGATGGTCGGCGTCATCTTGAACTCGAAGGCGCGCCGCTTGATGGCGGCGAGCAGCAGGTCCATGTCGGCCAGCAGGATGTCGGCGGCGCGGGCCAGCTGCACGTTCAGGCAGGTGTCGAGCACGTCCGACGAGGTCATGCCCTGGTGCACGAAGCGGGCTTCCGGGCCGACGATTTCGGCCAGATGCGTCAGGAAGGCGATGACGTCGTGCTTGGTCTCGCGCTCGATCTCATCGATGCGGTCGATGTCGAACACCGCCTTGGCGCCTTCTTCCCACACCTTGTCGGCGGCGTCCTGCGGCACCACGCCCAGCTTCGCCAGCGCGGTGGTGGCGTGCGCCTCGATCTCGAACCAGATGCGGAAGCGGGTCTCTGGCGTCCAGATGGAGACCATTTCGGGGCGGCTATAGCGCGGGATCATGGGCGTGGCTCTTGCAGTGCGATAGGGGTCGGGGCGCCGTCCAGCCGTGGGCGGCGGCGCCAGTGGCGTGATCGGCTCAGACGAGGTCGCCGCGCGCGATCTCGGCGGCGCGGCGGATGGCGGCGATATTGGCGGCGTACTGGCTGGGGCCGCCCTTGAAGGCGGCGGAGCCAGCCACCAAAGCGTTGGCGCCTGCGGCGGCCAGCGGACCTGCGGTCTCCGGATTGACGCCGCCGTCGACCTCAATGTGGATCGGGCGATCGCCAATCAGCGCCTTGACCTGGGCGACCTTGGTCACGGCCTGGGGAATGAACGCCTGGCCGCCGAAGCCCGGGTTCACCGACATCACCATCACCATGTCGATCAGATCGAGCACGTTCTCGAGGGTCGATACCGGGGTCGCCGGATTGATCACCACGCCAGCCTGCTTGCCGAGGGCGTTGATCGCCTGCAGCGAGCGGTGCAGGTGCGGCCCAGCCTCGACATGGACGCTGATGCGGTCGGCGCCAGCCTTGGCGAAGGCTTCGAGATAAGCGTCGACCGGGGCAATCATCAGATGCACGTCGAACAGCTTGCTGCTGTAGGGGCGCAGCGCCTTCATCACATCCGGGCCAAAGGAGATGTTCGGCACGAAATGGCCGTCCATGACGTCGACATGGATCCAGTCGGCGCCGGCCTCGTCGATGGCGCGGACTTCCTCTCCGAACCGGGCGTAATCGGCGGACAGGATGGATGGAGCAATGATCACCGGAGCTCGCATGCGCGCGCCTTCCTGGGTTTTATGAACATGTAAAGCTGTCAGCGGGGCTCTAGCACTCTGACGCTTCCGGGACAATGTCGCAGCCGCCACCCGGCCAGGCGTTGGGCCAGGGCGCTGGCGGCGATGAGGTCATCGTCCAGCTCAGTCTGGTCCGCCCGCGGTCTGCTCAGTGGCCGGCGTCTGGCGGTTGCAGCCGGCGGGCAAGCGGCGTCAGCAATTGCGGGGCCAGAAATATCGGGATCTGCGCCAGCGAAAACAACAGATAGGTCTTTTGCGGGACCGCCGCGCCCATGGCGGCGATCAGCAGGCCCATATTGCGCTGGCCGGTTCCGTAGGCCAGCAGGAACTGGTCCGTGGCGCTGAAGCCGCGCAAGGCCACGACCGTGAGCGCAAATCCCACGATGGTGAGGCCGCAGGCCAGCGCCAGATAAGCCGTGACAGTGAGCGGCTGGGCGTAGGCCATGGCGGTGACGCCGTCCATCGCCGCCGTGGCGAAGATGGCGAATAGCGCGACAATCACCCCATCCAGCTGCTGACGCGCCTGGGCGATGCGCTCCGGCCCCGCCAGACGCCGGACGAGGGCGCCGGTGGCCATGCCGCCGCCGATCAGCAGGGCCAGCCGCAGGGCGAGGGCGCCTGCGTCCATCGGGATGTGCGCGCCCGCCAGCCATTCGGCGGCGAAGGGCGAGGCCAACGGCGCCAGCGCCGTGGTGATCACCACCGAGGCGACGATCAATGTCGGATTAAAACGGAACAACATGGCGATGGCGGGCGCTGATATGACAGGCGGCGCTGCGGCCATGACCGCAAGCCCCAGAACCAGCCCTGGGTCCGCGCCGTTGCGCCGCATGAGAAAGATCAATGTCGCGGTCACCAAAATTGGGACGACCAACAGCCAGATGCAGGCGTAGGCAAGCCGCAACGGTCGGCGCAACATGGCGCGGATTGGCGCCATATCCGTACGGGCGAACATGATGGCCAGAAACACAAATTGCACCGGCGCCAGCAAAGGGCGGAAAATTTCCGCCAGTTGCGGCAGCGCCAGGCCGACCATGACGGCGACGACGAAGCCGGGGGCGCCATAACGGCCCATCAGGGCGAGCAGATCGCAGAGGTGACGCAATAAAGGCATACAGGCTTTCCCGGCGGCGCCAGGAACCGCCACGGCGGGACCATGGCGCCGAACGCAGAACCACGCCAGCCCCTCGCTGCGCCCCAGCGTAGAAGCCCTGGACCCAGCGTTGAAAATGGGGCGGCGCGTCGCCTGTCAGGCGGAGCGGCATGAGGGGCCTGATGCTGAACGACCGCCGTCCACCATCGCATGATCGCTGCCGGCGCCGCGATCATGCGCCAAGTCATGACGTATTTACGCAAGTGAATGTGGGAATATGTGGCGTCGACACCCATCCGGTGATCAGGAAAACCCATGACAGATGTGACCTCCGCCCAGTCTCCGGTCCAGTCCGCTGGCCAGACAATCGGCAAACCGGCTGACCAGTCAGCCTTGGCCACAGGCATGTTTTTGGCGGCGGAAGCGGCGGAGGAGGCCGATGTGCTGGTGCTCGGCGCCGGCATCATCGGCGTATCGATCGCCGCCATGCTCGCCATGCGCGGACAGAGCGTGGTGGTGATCGACCGGCGCCCGCCGGGGGAGGAGACCTCCTATGGCAACGCCGGGCTGATCCAGCGCGAGGGAGTCTACCCATATGGCTTTCCGCACGATTTCGGCGCGCTGCTGCGCTATGGCTTCAATCGCACCATCGACGCGCATTACCATCTGTCGGCCCTGCTCACCATCGCGCCCTTCCTGTATCGCTACTGGCGGCATTCACAGGCGCGGTCCCACGACGCCATCGCCCGCCAGTATGAGACGCTGATCCGCCATTGCGTCAGCGAGCATCGGGCGCTGGCTGAGGCGGCGGGGGCGAGCGCTTTGTTGCGCGACGGCGGCTGGATGAAGGTGTTCCGCACGGCGTGCGAGCGCGATATCCGCTTCGCCGAGGCGGCGCGCTGGCGGCGTGATTTCGGCGTTGGCTATCGCGAGCTGACGCCCGAGGCGCTGCAACAGGCCGAGCCGCATCTGACGCCGGAGCTGACAGGCGCGCTGCACTGGACCGACCCGTGGTCGGTCAGCGATCCGCATGCGCTGTGCATGGCTTATCTGGGGCTGGCGCAGCGCCATGGCGCGCGCTTTGTCCAGGCCAACGCCGGTTCGCTGCAGTCGCATGGCGCGGGTTGGCGGGTGCGCTCCGGCGATCGCTGGGTGGCGGGGCGCGATGCGGTGATCGCTCTCGGTCCGTGGGCGGACGTGGCGACGCGCGCCCTCGGCTATGACCTGCCGCTGGCCGTGAAGCGCGGCTATCACATGCATTATCAGGCGGCGGGCGAGGCGGTGCTCAATCACCCGGTGCTCGACGCCGAGCGCGGCTATTTCCTCGCGCCCATGCGCCAGGGCATCCGCCTGACCACCGGCGCCGAATTCGCCCTGCGCGACGCCCCGCGCACCCCGGTGCAGCTCGGCCGGGCCGAGCCGATCGCCCGCGATTTCTTCCCGCTCGGCGACCGGCTGGAGCCGCAGCCATGGATGGGGTCACGGCCATGCACGCCGGACATGCTGCCGATCATCGGGCCTGCGCCCCGGCACCACCGCCTGTGGTTTGCGTTTGGCCACGCCCATCACGGCCTGACGCTGGGCCCGGTCACCGGGCGGCTGATCGCCGATATGATCACCGGCGAGCCGCCCTTTGTTGATCCGGCGCCGTTCCGCGCCACCCGCTTCGGCGGGCGCTGAGGCTGGGGCAGTCCGGACGCTAGACGTCAGGGCTTGCCGCCGCCGAAGCGGTCGCGCCATGCGGGCAGCGCGCTGGGGAACGGCAGGCCAATGGCGTCGTAGACACCCCGCGCCACCGCCCGCGCCATGACATCGGCGGCGGCGATGCACAATTCGGTCAGTTCGAACACCGGATCGGCGACCGGCCGCAGACCTGTGCTGGCGCCGAAGACAATGTCGCCATCCAGCGGCGTGTGGGCCGGGCGAATGGCCCGCGCATAGCCGTCATGGGCCGACAGCGCCATGCGTTTGGCCTCCGCTTTGCTGAGTATGGCGTCGGTGGCGACGAGGCCGATGGTGGTGTTGGCGACGACGCCTTTCAGCGGCGTCCTGAGATTGGCGGCCGAGACCGCGGCGGGCCAGCCGAGGCCGCCGAATTCTGCGTCGCGCTCAAATGGCGCCGCCCAGAAATGCGGTCCGTCATTGACCACCACCGAGCCGATGGCGTTGACGACGACGATGGCGCCGACACGATGGCCGCTACTGGTGACGGCGCTGGCCGAGCCAAGCCCGCCCTTGAGATTGGCGGTGGTGGCGCCGAGGCCCGCGCCATGGCTGCCGGTGGCGAAATCCAGCGCCGCGCTGGCGACGGCGGCGCGGCCCAGCTCGCGATAGGGCGGGGCGTCGCCCCAGTTCTTGTCGCCGCCGTTCATCATGTCGAAGCAGATGGCCTGCGGCACGATGGGGATGCGCGCCGGACCGACCTGAAATCCGCGCCCCCGCGCCGCTAGCTCGATCATGGCGCCATCAGCCGCCGCAAGGCCGAAGGCCGAGCCGCCGCTAAGCAGAATGGCGTCGACCTGCTGCACCGTCATTTCCGGCGACAGCAGTTCGGTCTCGCGCGTCCCCGGCCCGCCGCCGAGCACCGCCACCGAGGCCGTCGCCGGCGCATCGAAGACAATGGCGGTGACGCCGGTGGCGACGCGTGCGTCTTCAGCCGACCCGACTTTTAGCCCCGCGACATCGGTGATCAGATTACGCGACATGGTTTCCTTCCCCCATAGTTGCTTCCCCCCCCCATAGTTGCTTGCCCCCCATAAATGATCAGGCGTTTCGCCCGCCGCGCGCCGCCTGCAATATCCGCCACCCGCCATCCGCCATGGTGACGCGTAGGCCGGCTCGCGCCAACAGCGTTGGCCATGATCCGCCTGGAAAAAAAACCGTGCTGGGTGGGCCAGCGCGCTGTCGCGCTGTCGCCCTGTCGCCCCTTGTCATTGCCTCTGGCATAGCCGCGCTACGAAACGGAACGCCGCCTTCGCTGTTTGACAAGCGGAAACAACCAGACGCACGACGGCGGCGGCAGGTTGCGGTTCAGAATGCGCCTGGCATGCGCTATCTACGCCAGAGGGATGCCGGGCGCAGACAGGGGTGCTTCATGATGATGGCGGATGTGGCTGCGGCGGTGGTGGGCGGATTTTCAGGGTTCTTGCAGCCTGGCGTGGCGCTGATGCTGGCGCCGCTGCTGGCCTTGCTGGCGGCGGAGGCCTGCGAGGCGCCGCCGCCGTGGCGCCCCGCGCGCACGGCGCAGCGCGCCTTTGCCATGGCGGCCGCCTTTGCGCTGGGTTTCGCGGCGGCGGTGATCTTGGTGGCGGCGAGCTTCGCCGGCGTCTCGCCCGTCGCGGGCTGGCTCGAGGTTTTGCGCCAGATCGGCGCCCTGGCCCTTGTACTCACCGGCCTGTCGCTGCTGGCGTCGTTCTGTCGGCCCGGGCCCGCCTGGACCAGCCTGCCGCGGCCAGGGGGCCTGTGGGGGAGCTGGCTGGTGGGCCTTGCCTGCGGCTTCAACTGGCTTCCCGCCATGGGGCCAGCCCTGCGCGGCATCGTCGCCCGCCTGGCTGACGGCGGCACGGGCGGCATGGCGCTGCTGGCGGGCTATGCGTTGGCCATGGCGGCGCCATTTGTGCTCGCCGCCGGCCTGATGGCTGCGCTGGCGGCGCTATTCGCGGCGCGTGATGCACGCGGCGCCGGGCCTGGCCTCGCCGCCTCGGCCATTCTGGTGCTGTGTGGCCTGCTGATGCTGACGGGCCTGTGGCGTACTGGCGTGCTGCATGTGCTGCAATGGGCGCCGCAGCTGGCGCTGCGCGGCTGAGCCGACGCGCAGCGCTGGCGGCGCACGCGGCGTCACGGCGCCGGCGGCCTTTCCGCTTCAGTCTTCACCATTGAAGAAACTGCTGACCGCATCCGAGAACAGGCCAGCCTGCTCGACGTTGGACAGATGCGCTGCGTCCAGCGTCAGAAGCCTGGCCTGCGCCAATTGCCCGGCGATGAAGGCCGCCTGCTCGGGGGTGGTTCCCGCGTCATGGGCGCCGGCGATCACCAGGGTCGGCGGCGTTGCGCCAGCGATCGCCTGTTGCAGGTCCATGCCGCGCAGCGCCATGGCGCAGGCCGCATAGCCCTCAGGCGTGGTGCGCAGCACCAGCTGGCGCACCCGCGCCACCTTGTCCGGATTGGCGGCGGCGAAGGCTGGCGTGAACCAGCGCGCCATGATGCCGTCGATCAGCCCGGCGACGCCCTCGGACTTCAGCAAGGCGAGGCGCTCGCTCCACGCCGCGGCCGGGCCGGTGCTGGCGGCGGTGTTGGCCAGGACGACCCGATCAAGCCTCTCCGGCGCATGGGCCAGCAGCCATTGGCCCACCATGCCGCCCATCGACAGGCCGCACCAGTGCGCCCGTTCGATCCCGAGCGCGTCCATAATGTCGAGGGCGTCCTGACCCAGTGCGCCGACGCCGTCGCGCCCGGCTTCGATCCCGGCGCTCGCCGGGGTCGGCGAGGCGCCATGCCCACGCGCGTCGTAGCGGATCACCCGGAAGCTGCGCGCCAGCCGCCCCACCTGCGGCGACCAGATATCGAGCGATGCGCCGAGCGGGTGAGCCATGACCAGCGCCGGGGCGTCATCCGGTCCGTCACAGACGATGTTGAAGCTGTGGCGTCGGGTGGGTGTCAATGGCATGCGGCGGCTCTCCCTGGCGCGGCGTTATACCAGACCCCGATGAGCACGATTCATCGCGGTCTGGTCAAGCCCGTGCGGCGCCTGAGCATTTCAGGTCGCGGATGCGTTAGCAGCTTCGCGGCCTGGTATTACGCACCGTGCGCTGCGGGCGTTCGTCCGCACATTTGGCGTCGCGTTGGTCAATGATCATCGCCTGCTGCGCGCCAGGAGCAAAGGGCGTGTCGCGTTGCTTCTGAAGCCAGTTGTGCCTGGGCCCTGCGCCCACGACGACGCATCGCCGCCGGTGGCGGGCGCACTGCCGCTGCCCGCGGGCCCATGATCTTGTAACGTGCCGTAGCGCTAACCCGGGCGAGGAGCGGTGTATGGCCGGGCGTTGCGCACGTTGTTGCGCTGGCGCATCCCCTGCGCGCGCCCTGCCCATACGGACGACATCACGACTCCGTGATGTAACACCAAGCAGGAGCCTGAAATGGCTCAGTTGAAGTTGATAACTTTGGTGTTTCCCGGGATGATGCCGCAGGTGACCTGCAAATATTGCAGAGGGGGTTGTGTTTTATGCGGGGGACGGCCGCTGTCGCTGCGCATGCGTCGGGCTATGGTGATCAGGCGGCGGCGCCTGGATTTGACCGGCGTTAGCCGCGCCAGGCGCGCGCTTGCGATACAGCGAACGTTCTCGCGACATTTCAACCGCTGCAACATCCGACATACGTGTGTGCGGGGTTGCGTTGTTCGCCTTCAGGGCGGCGTGACCGATTTGACGTAACCCAATTCCAGGCTGGATCGTGCGTTATGCTTGATATGCCCACGATCATTGTCGCCACTTATTGTACGGCGATTGTGCAGGGTCTGTTGCTGTTGTTGTTCTGGAACCGCGACGGCCGGCCGCCAGCGCTCGGTCTGAGTGGCCTCGCCTTCATGGCGTTTGGCGGCGGCTTCGCGCTGCTCGGCAGCCGGGCGCTGTTTGGGGTGGACGTGGCCAGCGGTCTTGGCGGGGCTATTGTCGCCACCTCGGGCGCACTGTTTATCGCAGCGGCGCGACGATTGCGCCATCGCGCCACGCCGCCCCTGCTCCTGTTGCTGCCAGCGGCGATATGGGTCGCTGGCTATTTCCTGGCCCCGTTCATGA
This sequence comes from Camelimonas sp. FR25, assembly GCF_059740505.1. Lineage (NCBI taxonomy): Bacteria > Pseudomonadati > Pseudomonadota > Alphaproteobacteria > Hyphomicrobiales > Chelatococcaceae > Camelimonas > Camelimonas sp. FR25. The sequence continues at coordinate 10,255 of NZ_JCAWFG010000014.1, forward strand.
CGGAGGCTACGGTCCGCACGACCATTTTGTCGACGTTCATGGCCAGCTGCTTCTTCATCTGCGCCATTGAAACCCTGCTGTGGAAGGCGGATGGCCATGCGCCGCGCCACACTTTCCTCGTGGTCGCCATCGCCTTCTGCGTGATGTTCGCGGTCCGGGCCGCCTTCAACGCCGAATTACCGTTTCCGCTGGGGTCGCAGCGCGGCGGCGAGAGCGTCTGGTTTGGCGTTGCGTCGCTGCTGATCTTCGTGCTGCTGTCGATGGTGGCGTTTTTCTCGGTGGGGATGGCGCATGGGCGCAGTGAGGCCGGCAGGGACACCCAGGCTGTGGTTGATCCGGTGACCGGGGCGCTGCGCCGCGGCGCCTTCTTCCTGCAAGGCGCACGCATGGTCGCCCGCCATCACGAGGATGGCCGCTCGGCCTGCCTCGCCCTGGTGCGCCTCGCCTCGCCGGGCGGCATGGTGGATGACGAAGCGTTGCGGATTTTTGCCCGCACCGCTTCGGGCGCGCTGAAGCCGACCGACCTGATCGCCCGCATGAATGGCGCGGATTTCGCCATTCTGCTGAGCGACGCCGCCATCGGCGAAGGAAGCGACATGGCCAACGCCCTGGCCGAGCGGTTCGCGGCGGCCAGCGCCGCGGTGGGCCATCCCACGTTGATGCGCGCCGGGCTCGTCAGTTCGACCCAGGAAAACGCCGATCTACGCGCTATGGTTGTGGCGGCCGAGCAGTCGTTGCGCAGCGCCCGATACTCGGGCGAGCCAGTCGCCCATTATCATCCGTCGCGAAAAATGCCGCGCGTCGCGATGGGGCGGGATTGACCTGCTCAAACGTTTGTTCAACTATGGCGTGCCTGCTGTGTCAGAGCAGATAATCGTGGTACGTCCGTCTCATAACGGTTGACTAAGCCACTACAATTGGTGATACAGCCAAGTATGGATGTGGAGCCGCCCTGGCGGTTCCGGTCTTCTTGACACGTTAAAAGTCGCGCCCTCCCAGTCTTCACGTTTCAGCTAACCCTGAAGCGCAAGGTTGTGGGGACAGCGGCGTTTATGCGTAAGTGGGTGTTGTCCTCCTGGGATAACGACGCCTTAGCTCTTTGGATTTCGGTGCAGGCATGCTGGTCAATGTCGAGATGCTCCTTCTGTCCGGAGCTCTGGTGAGCGCGGCGCAGGGCGCGGTGCTGCTGTACTTCTGGCGAAAGAATCCCCAGGCCCTTTATCTGGCCTGGTGGGCTGCATCGTTCCTTGTCGGCGGCGTGTTGCGCGTTCTGGTCGAATTGCTGCCTTACTCGTTCGACGAGCGTAATTTCCTCGGCATTCTCGTCATCATGCTGGCTTATGGCATGTCCTGGCAGGGCGTTCGCACCTTTGCGGGCCGGCCGGTGGTCTTGCCCATGGTGTTCCTGCCTCCGGCCTGCTGGATCGTCATTGGCTTCTCTGGCCTGTTCGACAATGGTTCGGTGGCGCAGATGCGCGCCGTCAGCTTCCTCTACGCCTTCACCTGGGCGGTGTCGGCGTTCGAGTTTGTCCGCGCCCAGAACGTGTCGCTCGGCGCTCGTCTGCCGATGATCGTGTTGTGCGCCGGGACGGCGTTGGCCTATGTGGCGCGCATTTTTGTTATCCCGACCTTCCCATATCCGATCGGCGCCGCGCCGAGCGAGGATTGGGCCTATTCGGCGCTGTTCCTGATCTCGATCATCACCACGATCCCGTTTGGCACCTTCGCCCTGGCCCTGTCGCGCGAGGATCGCAACGCCGCTGAGAAGCGGTGGGACGACGCCGCCGACCACCATCACATCCGCTCGCGCAGCACCTTTTTCGCCAATGTCCGTCTGCTGCTGCGCCAGTACCGCAGCCGCAACGAGCCGGTGTCGATGGCCTTCATTCACATTGATCTCGGCCAGGGGGCCCAGCACCCTGACGCCGCAGCTTTCGAGAAGGTGCTGCGGCGCTTCGAGGGCAGCGTCAAGGCTGTTGACCAGTTCAGCATCGTGGGCCGCACCGAGCTGGCCGCCGTGCTGTGCCGCTGGTCGGCCGCCGACGCCCAGGCGCATTATCAGTCGGTGATCGCAGGTCTCGACCGGATTTGCCGCGCCCAGGGCTGGACCATCCGGGTTGGCGTGGCCTCGACCGAATCGGTTGGCTATGACGTCAACGCCCTGATCGACGCGGCCTATATGGCGCTGGCCAGCGCCCGGCGCGATCGTGAGGCGGTGGCGCTGTATCGCTCGGGCATGCGCCGTCGGCTTGCGGCGCCTGGCGCAGAGGTTATCGCGCTCGCGCCAGGTCGTGGCTGAGCCGCAGACGGCATAGCTCCAGCAGTCCATGCATTTCTGGCCCCGGAGGCGTGCTTCCGGGGCTTTGTTGTGTCTGCCGCGGGCAAAGCCCTGCGGCTGCGATGGCTTGCCGTACACCATGCCGGGCATGGCTGGCCTCACGGGTTGAGGTGACGCGAGAACGCTGATCGGCGCACAAGGCGCATGGCCTTACCATGGGGCACATGCATGACAGGGCAGTGAAAGCGCTGCCTGCGCCGTACGCCATATCGTCGATGCCTGTCCGCGCCTTGGGCAGCGCTGCGCACGTGACTATGCGGCGGGCCCGGCTGGCGGCGGCGTCATGGGGATGCAATCGCTGATCTGCAGGCGCTCCGGCGTCACGTCGACGAGAGTCACGCAGGTCTCCACGCCCGCCGCGGTCGCCGCCTGCCAGGCCGCTGCGTAGGTCGGGTCAAGGTCGGCGGCGAGGCTGAATCGCGTGGCGCGCATCTGCACGACATAGAGCATCACGGCGCGGTGGCCGACCGCGACCATATCGGCGAGTTCGGCCAGATGTTTTGCTCCCCTCGCGGTGACGCAGTCCGGAAATTCGGCCAGCCCCGCCTGTCGCATCAAATGGACGTTCTTGACTTCGACATAGCAGGGCGGGCGGGCCGGATCTTCGAGCAGGATGTCGATGCGGCTGGATTTGCCATAGCGCACCTCGCGCCGCAGGCTGGCGTAGCCGGTGAGGGGCGCAATGCGTCCGGCGGCGATGGCTTCGGCGGCCAGCGCATTGGGCAAGGCCGTATTGATGCCAACCCATTGCGGCGCATGCGGCGCGTCGATCTCCACCAGCTCCCACGACCATGGCAGCGCCCGCTTCGGGTTGCTGGAGCGCGACAGCATGCTGCGGCTGCCAGGCGTGGTCAGTCCCAGCATCGCGCCTGGGTTGGCGCAATGGGCGGTGACCAGTGTGCCGTCGGCCAGCTCCATGTCGGCGAGAAATCGTTTGTAGCGACGCAGAAGCCGGGCTTCCACCAAGGGCGAGGGGTAATGCATGGGCCATGGGTATTACAGCGCCATGCGCCGTGGCTATAGCCATAAGGGCGCGGGTGTGGGGCGCATGGCGGGAGAATTATGGCGGCTCGCCAGGCGCCGGATGCGCCGCCTGGACGACGGCTGGTCGAGATTGGCTGCGGCATTGCGGTGATCAGTAGGGCGTCCCGCCGCAGTCTGCGCCGACCGCATGCGCATTTTGCTTCCGGTTGAGCGCATTCTGCGCCATCAGTCTACGCGGGCGGCCTGGTGAAGGTTGAGGGGCCATACGCGTCGTTCGGCGACAAGAGGGCGAGATGTCAGAACAGGGCAGCATTCAGGTGACGGCGGCGGTGCTGGTGATTGGCGACGAGATCCTCTCGGGCCGCACCAAGGACCGCAACATCGGCTTCATCGCCGAATACCTCACCAATATCGGCGTGGATCTGAAGGAAGTGCGCGTCGTCGCTGACGAACATGGCGACATCGTCGCGGCGCTTAACGCGCTGCGCCAGCGCTATGATTATGTCTTCACCACCGGCGGCATCGGCCCGACCCATGACGACATCACGGCGGATGCGGTGGCGGCGGCGTTTGGCGTCAGCATCGATGTGGATGAGCGGGCGGTAAAGGAATTGCTGAAGCGGCTGAAGCCGGAGGATCTGACCCCCGCCCGGCTGCGCATGGCGCGCATCCCCGCCGGGGCCGAGCTGGTGCTTAATGAGGTGTCCAGCGCCCCTGGCTTCTGGATTGGCAATGTCATCACCATGGCCGGGGTGCCGGCGATCATGCAGTCGATGATGGATTGGGTGGCGCCCAAACTGCGCACCGGACAGAAGCTGCAGTCGGTGTCGATCCGCGCCGACGCCCGCGAGGGCGATGTGGCCACGCCTTTCGCCGCCGTAGCCAGGGCCTTCCCGGATGTGATGATGGGCAGCTACCCCTTCAACGATGAGAAGGGCTTCAACACCAATCTGGTGTTGCGTTGCCGTGATAGCGCGCGGCTCGCCGCCGCGCAGGCGGCGATCGAGGCGATGCTGGCGGAGCTGCCGGTGCGCGACGCCACCGGCGTGGCCCGGCCATAAAGCAGGCGGGCGACTGCGCTGTCATGCTAGCCACAGGCCGTAACAGGCCTGACGCCACCCCAGCCCATCGCCGCCCCACGTCCGTTGTCACACCTGGTCGGTGGGCCCGCTCAGCCGTCGAGCAATTCGGCGTTGTGCGCGCCCAGCGCCGGCGGAGCGGCGGGGGGGCGCTTGGGCTCGTCCTCAAACCACAGCGGGCTGTTGATGGTCAGCGGCGCGCCGGGCGCGCCATACATCGGCGTCAGCACGTCAGCGGCCAGCATCTGTTCGTCATGGGCGGCGTCGCCGGCCCTGGCCACCACGCTGTGGGTGACGCCGGCTGAGGTCAGCAGCGGGCTCCATATGGTGGCGGCGCGGGTGGCGAAGATGCGGTCGAACAGGGCGATCAGCTCTGGCGCATGCTCGGCGCGGCTGGCCATGGTGGCGAAGCGCGGATCATTGGTCAGCTCCGGCACGCCGAGCAGCCGCGTCACCTGCGGCCAGCAATGCGCCTGCTGGTTGGCGGTGACAGAGAGGGTCAGCCAGCGGCCGTAGGCGCACATATAATGATTGCCGAGCGGGTTCTGGCCGTCGAGGCGCGGCACGGGGCGCGGCGGCTCAACGCCAGCCAGCGCGCCCTGGATGGAGATGGCGTTGGACCACGCGCCATTGGCGATCAGCGACGAGCCGACGTGGGCGCCGCGCCCGGTGCGTTCGCGGCGATACAGCGCCGAGACGATCGCCCCATACAGGGCCAGCGCGCCCATATGGTCGCCCATGCCTGGGGTGGAGCGGGCCGGAGCGCTGTCATCGGTGGGCCGCACCTGGTCCATCAGGCCGGAGCGCGCCCACCAAGCCGTGGCGTCGAAGGCGGCGAGGTCTTTCTCTGGCCCGGTTTCACCAAAGCCGGTGAAGGAGGCGTAGATCAGCCGCTCATTGAGGCCGCGCACCTGCTCCCAGCTGATGCCGAGGCGCTCGCGCGCCCTGAGCGGCATATTGGTGATGAACACGTCGGCGCTACGCACGAGCCTGTAGAGCTTCTCGCGCTCCTGCGGCTGCTTGAGATCCAGCGCCAGGCTGCGCTTGTTGCGGGCCAGAACCGTCCAGAAATAGGCATGCTCGCTGGGGTTGAGACCGGGGGCGAGGTGGAAGGTGCGCATCGGATCGCCGCCCTCCGGCGGCTCGACCTTGATGACGTCGGCGCCAAAATCCCCCAGCATGGTCGCAGCAGCCGGCGCCGCGACAAAGGACGCCACGTCCAATACGCGCAGGCCTGTAAACATGCCGCCCGCATAAGGCGGGGCTTCTCCCGGTTGTTGCGTCACCGGCGTCTCCTGTCCCTGTTTCTTGTCGGCACGGCGCGCCATGCCCTGATTTGCTTCAGGGTGTCATGGAGGCTGAGGTTCGGCAATCGGCTGCGCGGCGGGGCGCCTCTGCGGGCCATGCAGTGGCGGCAGTCAACGGGTGAGCGCGCGCGATTCAGGGCAGCATGGCGGGGCGATGCGGCGTCCCCGGCGGGACAAGGTTGGTGCGGACGACGGGACTCGAACCCGTACTCTCAGGGAGAGGCAGATTTTAAGTCTGCTGCGTCTACCATTTCGCCACGTCCGCAAGACCGGCCACAACCATCGGCGCTGGTCTGCAAGCTGACCCATCAGACGTGATTGTCAGACGGTCAGGCGCGCCAGGGCAGCGATATTGGCTGCATAGCTTATGCGTTAAGGTGTTGCCGCTTTCAAGCGGTTCCGTGCCGCGCCAGACCTTTGCCGTGGCTATACGCCGGATATGTGGCGGGCCAGGATGCGGCGTCGTGCGTGGCCATGGCCGCAAGGCGTCGCGGCGAGATGCTGGCCCGCCTCAGTCCGCCTTCATCCGGCTTCGACGCCGCGCACCGCCCTGGGCGGGCGCCAGCCATACAGCCAGTCGTAGCGTCCGAGCATGCCGGCGCCGCCGAGCCGGCCCATCACCAGATTGCGCGCCATGCTGAGTGGCGCGGGCAGATGGTAGATGCGGCCATTGTTGCGCGCCTGTTGCTGCACCTTGATGGCGCGGGCGCGGCGGGCGGCGCCATACATGTCGAGCGCGCGCCCCGGCGCCATGCCGACGCTCAACGCCTCGCCCAACAACGCGGCCAGCACGGCGGCGTCTTCAATGGCGAGGGCGCCGCCCTGGGCGAGGAATGGCAGCACCGGGTGGGCGGCGTCGCCGAGCAGCGCCACGCGGCCCTGGCTCCAGGTTGGCGGCGGCGGCGCATCGTGCAGCGCGTGGATGCGCCAGTCGCTGGCGTTGGCCAGCAGTTCGCGCAGGCGCGGGTCCGCCTTGTCGAACGCTTTGCGGATGATCGCCGGATCAGCGCTGTGGCTCCACTCGGGCAGCGGCTCCTTCGAAGGAACCACCGCAACAATATTGACGGCGGCGCCGGCGGAGATGCCGTAGTGCACCAGATGGCGTCCGCCGCCCAGCCACAGGCCGGTCTCCCACGGGCTGAGGCCAGCGGGCAGGGCGCTGGCCGGCACGACCGCCCGCCAGGCGTGATAGCCGCGAAAGCGCGGCGGCTGCGCGCCCATCTCCTTACGCAACCGCGACCAGACGCCGTCGGCGGCGATGGCGATGTCGGCGCGGAGGTCTTCTGCACGGCCATTGGAGCTGACCACCTGCACCACCGCAGCGTCATCTTCGCTGCGCGCCGCCTGGGCGGTGCGCCCGGCGAGGATGCGGGTGGCGCTGCGACCACGCAAGGCGTCGAGCATCACCATGTGCAGATCGGAGCGGGCGATGACGAGGTAAGGCGCGCCATAGCGCTGCGCCATCGCCTCGCCCAACTCCATGCAGGACAACTCCTCGCCGCCGCGCAGGGCGCGCACGCGCACGCGCTCAGGCTGCACGGCGTAGCGCAGCAGCGTCGGGCCGAGGCCGAGGGAGAACAGCACATTGCTGGCGTTGGGAGAAAGCTGGATGCCTGCGCCGGTTTCGTTCAGCGCCGTGCGTTTTTCGACCAGGGTGCTGGCGACGCCAATGTCCTGAAGGGCGAGAGCGGCGGCGAGGCCGCCGATGCCGGCGCCGGCAATAATCGCGGCGCCTGCGCCGGGAATGGCGGTGCGTGTCATTGATCTTTCGGATGCTGCCGGCCCCAGGTGGGCCGTTTATCTGGGTGACCTGTAGGCGTGGTGCGCCTCGGGCCTGGCCCTGCGGCCTGTTGCGGCTCAGGCGCCCGTCGCACGTCTTCGAGCCGTCTTCTGGACGATCAGAACTGAACGTCAGGTGAAAATGCGCGCCGCGGACGACGTCAGAGGCGTATCAGCACAGGGCAGAACTGTGGCGGTTTGGCGACCGCCCGCTGTAGCCAGGCCAGCCGCGGCCTGCGGAAAGCCCCACGGGCGGCGAGGGCCCCTGTCATCCCGTCAGGCACAAATGGGCGCGAACCCCGCGGCGCAGCTAAAACCGCGCCCCGCCGTTGTGGCGCCCGGCGCAAAAACGCAGTCGGTGAGGCGCGGCCAATGCTCAGGCTGCGGCGGCTTCCCATGCGCAATCGGCGGGCAGGCAGGCGCCGTGCTTCAGGCCAGCGTTAAAGCGGTACAAAGTGGAGCAATAGCTGCACACCGCCTCGTTCTCGCTGCCCATATCGATGAAGATATGCGGGTGATCGAAGGGTGGGCGCGCGCCAATGCACATGAACTCGCGCGAGCCGACCTCAATCACCGGCACGCCTGCATCATTCTGAAAGTGTGGGGTGGAGTGGGCCGCCATCGTCGCATCCTCAGCAGTGAAATCGCGGCGCACCATAAGCGCAAGCGCGCCCTGACGCCAGAGCCAGGCGCGAAGAGCCAGGCGCCCAGCGTCAGGCGCCCAGAGTCAGGCGCCAAAGGGCGCGGCGCTCAGCCGCCTGCGCAAGGCGACCTTGCGCGGCTGCGCTGCGTAAGACGCAGCGCAGCCGCGTAGCCAGCGCCCCAGGCGCCGCCCAGCAGCCAGCCCGCCAGAACATCGCTCGGCCAGTGCACGCCGAGATACAGCCGCGTCAGGCCAATCAGCAGCGACGCGGCGATGGCGAGGCTAACCAGCAGGCCGCTTCGCCCAAACAGCCGCCCCAGCGTCAGGGCGATGACCAGCAGAATCGCCATGGACAGCAGCGCATGGCTGCTGGGAAAGCTTGAGCCGGCAAAGCCAGCCAGATGCGTGGTGATCTCCGGGCGCGGCCGCATGACGAGCGCCTTGGCGAGCACGGCGAGGATAATGGCGCCAGCGGCGCCGCTCACCAATTGTATCGCCAGCGTGCGGGCTCCTCTGCGCCAGATCCAGAAGGCTGTGAGCAGCGCCATGGCGGCGAGCCCGGCATAGGAGCCTGTGAGCGTGATGGCCCGCGCCAGCGGCAAGCCCCAGGCAGGTCCTGCCGGTATCGCCAGATCCTGGGCCTGACGCAACGCCCGCAAGATCGCCGCGTCACTGTCAGCCCATTGGCCGGAGAGGGCAAGCCAACCGGTGGCGACGGCGCCTGCGAGGCAAATCATGGCGACGGCGATCGGCCAGACCTGGCTGCCGGCGCCGGGCGTCGGGCATGAAGTCGGGGCGCCCAGGGGGCTGGGCGTTGCTGCGTTCCGCCGCGCGGGCGGTGGCGATGGGGGTGACGACACGGGACCTCGGGTTGCAGTTTGCGCGACGCTACAATGCGGGGCGCACTGGCGCAGGGCAATCCGCTTGTGTGCGCCGCGCCCGTCAGTTGCTGCCGCCGCAGCATCGGCTTAGGCGCGTGGCCGTCGTATGGATTTCGACAAATATTATGGCGCAAATTGGTAAATGTGATGATTCAGATGACGGAAATCTGACGTCAATCTGCATGCGTGACACGCAATTTCACGTATAGAAAATGTTCAACAGGTTTGGGGGCGGACTAAACGCAAGGTCAGTCGGAACCAGCTGAGGTTTTGCGGGGTTGATGATCAGAACAGCATGATAAGGAGACTGGTCATGAACAAGCTATTGATCGCGAGTGTCTTTGCCCTGGCGCCGATGTTGGCGTTTGCCCCAGGCAGCGCGCTGGCCCAGAAGAACCCTGAAGGCGCAGCGGGCGGGGCGGCGAGCGGCGCCACTGCTGGCGCCGTTGGCGGCGCCATTGTTGGCGGCCCCGTGGGCGCCGTTGTCGGCGGCGTCGGCGGCGCGGTGGTCGGCGGCATCATCGGCGATAATTCACCGAAGTTCCGCAGCTATGTCGTGCAGCAGGGCGTCCCGTCCTACCGATATGAGGACGAGTTGCGCGTGGGCGCGGTGCTGCCGGAACGGGGCGTGACCTATTATGAAGTGCCGGCGGAATATGGCGTCCGCGATGGCTATCGCTACACCGTGATCAACGGCCAGCCAGTTCTGGTCGATGTCGGCACGCGACGGGTGGTTCAGGTCATTGAATGACCCTGAGGCCGCTGCTGGCGGAAACGCCTGCCGGAAGGCGGCATGCCCTGGCCTGTTCGGCCGGGGCATGTTGCGCGCGCCTGCGCCAGATGGGCGCAGGCCGCCATCGAGGGAACAGCGTCTCGTCTTTCAACAATTGCCGTTGGGCCGCAAAGCGCTCTAACGTGGCGTTTGCGACGTGACATGGGAGGACAGCATGATCGACGTGGACGCCCTGCGCGCTGAATTGCGCGATATCGACGTGGAAATCGACGCGCTGCGCCAGACAATCCAGGACAATAACAGGCGCAACTTGCTGCAGTTCAACGAAAAGCCCGGCGGGGTGATTGGCGCGCTGCTCGACAACAGCCCACACTTCACCCGCTATGAGGAATTGCGTGACCTGCGCGAACGGCTGCTGGTGTCGCTTGCCACAATTGACCCGGATGGCGTCCGCCACGGGCTCAACGTGAACTGAAGTGTGTGGCCAGCCGGGACGGCGCCGGACGACTCGGCCATCGCGCAACCCCATGGGCGGCCTGATCCATCGCAGATGGCAGGGACTGTTATCGCGCGTTGGCAGTCATCTCTGACATCGGGTCGCGTCGGTTGAAGATGGTGGCGGCGCTCAGCCGCTGTCTGACCAGGACACGGTCATCGGTCGCTGCAAGGTTTTCTGGGCGGCGTAGGCCTTGCGGGCAAAGGCGGCGGCGCCAAAAAATATTGATAGAATGGCAAGGCCACGACCACCGCGAGGGCGCAGAAAAACAGCGCGACCACGGGCGTCGGCTGCATGCGCGCCGCCGGAACAAAGGCCGCGCCGGCCAGCAGCGCAACGGCGAGCAGCCAGCACAGGACGGGCCAGCGGCCAGTCAGATGGCGCAACATGAATAATCTATTGGCCGCAACATAGTCAGCGGCTGTCAAGGTCAAGGTTACACTGCGCTCGGTGTCGTTCATGTTCTGCCTGCTCGCCCCGTCGTCCAGATGCTGGTCTGGCGTTTTCGTAGCGACGTGCCAGATTTGTATTGATCTGTGCCCGTTGCGGAGCGCTGTTACCGAGGAGAATGCAGAACAGCACGCTGGCGCCAGAGTGGCAACTGGCGCGCCGCGTGGGGTGACGTGCGTTGGGCGGGCGTCTGGGCGCGCTGAGGCGCGTCGCCCGTCGTCGCATCTGGGCGCCCGGTCGCGGACTGTGCGCCTGACCCGGGCGGATCTGCCCGCGCGGCCTCCGGACGTTCATTCAAATACAGTACTGACTTCCGCGGCCTCTGACTGCTTGTTGAAGGCGCAGACCATCACGCGTTGGGTGTCCGAGCCCGCAGTCGTCCCCAACAGAATGGCAAAACCATACGATTCTGAGCCATAAGGGTCGATATTGATAGTCTTCACCGTCAATGCGGGCTGCGCCGCTGCGAGGCAGGCGGCCTTCACCTTATCCTGAAACGCCTGCCACTCCTCAGCGCTTGAGGCGTGCGCGCCAGATGCGCCAGCTAAAATGGCCAGAAAACCTGCGGCTGTTGCGCACAAACCGGCGCGTATCTTGCTGGACATCAGGTGCATGAGCAGGTCATCCCGTTATTTATCGCGTTTTTCGAATGTGTAGGCGCAGTCAACTTGAGGTAAACTTGGCTTCATCTCCCGGGTAGCGCAGGTGGGCGCCTGCCGCAAGGACGGCTGGCGCGAGACAGCAGCAGCCATGCCGCTGCTGTGATGGATAATCGGTGAACCATCAGGCGCTGGATCGGGCAGGCTGTTGTTTTTCACCC
>NZ_JCAWFG010000015.1:0-1578 GCF_059740505.1 Camelimonas sp. FR25
ACCTCCGACGCGAGCTGACTGGCGACGGGAAGGTCTCCTGCAGCAAGTCCAAGGCCCCGGTAGGCGCGCTGCATATGCGGCGGTATGGGGTAATGAATGAGCGTCCCCACCCCAGCTTCGGTCAGTCGCTTCTGCAAGGCGTCGCGCTGTGGGCTACGCACGACATAAAGATGCCACGCTGGATTGGCCCACGCGGGTACGTGGGGGAGACCGAGCCCGGCATCGGCCAGCCCACGGGTATAGACGGCGGCGAGGGCGCGGCGCCGCTCGGTCCATGCGTCCAGATGGCGTAACTTGACGCGTAACACCGCCGCCTGGACGGGATCCAGGCGAGAATTCATGCCGATCTCTACGTTCACATATTTTTCGCTGCTGCCGTAATTGCGCAACATACGCAGACGATCCGCCAGATCGGCCCGGTTGGTCGTGACGGCGCCAGCGTCGCCGAAGGCGCCGAGGTTCTTGCCCGGATAAAAACTCCAGCAAACGAGATCACCGTGCGCGCCAAGACGTACGCCACGGCACTCCGCCGCATGCGCCTGCGCCGCATCTTCAACGACCCATATGCCACGCTTCCGGGCCAGCTTAAGAATTGCATCCATATCGGCGGGCTGCCCGTAGAGATGAACAGGCAAAATCACGCGGGTGGCGGACGTAATCGCGGCGGTTATCCCTTCGGCGCAAATATTATGCGTCAATGGGTCGGGTTCGACAGGAACAATGCGGGCGCCCACCGCAGAAACCGCGAGCCAGGTGGCGATATAGGTGTTTGATGGAACAATCACCTCGTCACCTGGACCGATGCCGAGCGCCTTCAGCGCAAGGATCAGCGCATCCAGCCCATTGGCCACCCCCACACCATGAGATGCGCCACAAAATGCGGCCCACTCCGTCTCGAACGCCTCGACCTCTGGGCCCAGGATGTACCAGCCGCTGTCGAGTACGCGCGCGACGGCTGCGTCCAACGAGGCCTGCAACTCTCTATAGCTGGCGTCGAGTGCGAGAAAAGGGATCACGAACGCCTCTCCCCCAAGGCGCGAAGAAACGCGTCAAAATCGCGGTAATAGTCACTCTCATCGTATCGATGTGAGGCGAGCACCATACAGACCGCGCCCTGACTAAACGCATCCATTTCTCGCCACACCATACGCTGATGTAGAGGCCTTTCCGGGGATCGCGCAGCCAATACTCGGTACGTCGCGACCCATCGTCAACCGTCATCCGGAAACTGCCAGAGAGTGCAAAGACAACTTGCTCAAGCGCCTTGTGCGCATGGCCGCCCCGTTCAGCATCGACAGGCACGTTGTAAAGATAATAGACGCGGTTAATTGGGAACGGGATGTGATGGCCGCCCTCTACAAACGTTAAGTCGCCTCTTGGGTCGTGCACCTGCGGCAGTTGAATTTCCCGCACCCGCTCCGCAGCAACATTGTCAAACATGGCCCGCCCCCATGATCGTCGCCAGATGAACGTCTCTGTCGCCCATATATACAGTAAACGGATACTCAAAATAGACATTCAACCCGTCAGAATGCGTCTCCCGCATCCCGAAACGTCGATAGAAGGTCTGAGCATGAA
>NZ_JCAWFG010000016.1:0-665 GCF_059740505.1 Camelimonas sp. FR25
ACGCCGACGCCGTCAGCGAGGACGCTGCCCTCGTTCAACACCAGCGAGCCGGTCAGATCGCCATTGACGTAGCTGGCGATGCCGACGTCCTGGGCGCGGACGACGCCGGGGGCGACGTTCTCCATCTGCACATAGTTCTTGTAGCCGCTGGCGACGGCGAGCATGCCGACCGCACTCGCGTCCACCGTCCCCTTGTTGGCCACCGCCATCAGATTGTCATCACCATCGACATAGCCCGCGAGGCCATACTGGCCCGCTTCAAGCGCGCCGCTGTTGCTGACGATAATGCCGTTGTGATTGCCAGAGACCACGGCGGCCACACCGGTGTCGCCCGCCGTCAGAACGTCGCGATTGCGCGCAAACACGTCGTTATGCTGTCCGCTGGCGTAAGCGGCGACGCCGATCAGACCCGCATCAACGCTGCGCTCGTTGACGATCTCCATCTGGCCATTGTCGCCATTGAGATAGCCTGCGGCGCCGATGCCGCCTGCGGTGATGTCGCCAACGTTCCAGACATTGACCACCGCATCATCGCCATAGGCGCCGCCGACCAGGCCCACGCCAACCGCGTCGATGCGATCTTCATTGATGGCGGCGACCTGGTTGCGATGGCCATTGGCGAAAGCCGCCACGCCGGTCAGACCAGCGTTGACGCCGCCGTTGTT
>NZ_JCAWFG010000017.1:0-219302 GCF_059740505.1 Camelimonas sp. FR25
ACTGAAGGGCTGGCGCGCCGGCCTTAGGGCGCCAGCCACCGGCCCGCGCCGACCATCCCCCTCCTACGCGCGTCATGCCCGTGCTCGTCACGGGCATCCACGTCTGGTTACAGCCTCAAGGCGTCCATCGCGCAGGCCTGTTGGCGTCGCGGCGCTTGCGGGGTCGGCATAGAGCGTGGATGCCCGTGACAAGCACGGGCATGACGGCTGGTGGGGTGTGGTGCGTCTCTTCCCCTGGCCGGCGCGGAGCGCGACTCTGGCCAGCTCCCGCTCACGCTGATGGATGACGGGCGAGGATGGCTGCGATGTCGACGCTGGCGGGCAGCGTGCCGAAGCTGCGGCCGCCTTCGTCCATGATGCGGGTGGCGACGAAGGCGTCGGCGACGGCGGCGGGCGCGCCGGTCAGCAGGATCGCCGCCTGCAGGGCGAGCGCCATGCGTTCGGCGGTGATGCGGGCGTCGCGCTCGGCGACCCCGGCGCGCAATTGCGTCAGCAGCCGCTCCGCCGCCGCGTCGAAGCCGGCGTGCAGGCCGCTGGCCCGCCCCAGCTCATGGGCGAAGGCGTCGAGCGCCGCCGGCTCGCGCGCCAGGGTGCGCATGATGTCGAGGGCGATGACATTGCCCGAGCCCTCCCAGATGGCGTTGAGCGGGGCCTCGCGGAACAATCGCGGCATGATGCTCTCTTCGACATAGCCCGCGCCGCCATGGCACTCCATGCACTCATAAACGAAATTGGAATGGCGCTTGGTCAGCCAGTATTTGGCCACCGCCACCGCCAGGCGGGCGAAGGCCTTTTCTTCCCCCTCCGTTGCGTCAAACGCCCGGGCCACGCGCATGGTCAGCGCCACCGCCGCCTCATATTCCAGCGCCAGATCGGCCAGCACCGCCTGCATCACCGGCTGGTCGGCCAGGGTTTTCTGGAAGGCGCGGCGGTTGCGGGTGTGGTGCAGCGCATGGGCCAGCGCCATATGCATCATGCCGGTTGTGCCGGAGATGGTGCCGAGGCGGGTGTGGTGCACCATGTCGATGATGACATTGACGCCGCGGCCCTCCTCGCCCAGCAGCCAGGCGAAGGCGTCGTGATATTCGATCTCGCTGGAGGCGTTAGCTTTGTTGCCGAGCTTGTCCTTGAGCCGCATCACATGAATGGCGTTGCGCTCGCCGTCCGGGGTGATGCGCGGCGCCAGGAAGCAGGACAGGCCGCGATCCGTATAGGCCAGCGTCAGGAAGCCGTCGCACATCGGCGCCGAGCAGAACCATTTGTGCCCCACCAGCCGGAAGGTGGCGCGGCTGTCATCGAGCGGATAGGCCCGGGTGGTATTGGCCCGCACATCGCTGCCGCCCTGCTTCTCGGTCATCGCCATGCCAAGGGTGACGCCGGCTTTGCCGGCGATCGGTCGCAGTTTGGCGTCGTAGCCGCCGCCGATCAGCCGGTCGAGCCATGGCTGCGTCACCTCCGGCGTGCTGCGCAGCGCCGGAACCACCGCATAGGTCATATTGATCGGGCACAGCACGCCGGCTTCGGCCTGGGTGAACACCGCCAGCATGGCGGCGTGCGCCACATGGCGGCCGCGCTCGTTTGTGCGCCACGCCAGATCATGCACGCCATGGCGCATGGCGAGGGCCATCAGCTCGTGATAGGCCGGATGAAACCGCGCCTCGTCGATGCGCCGGCCGAAGCGGTCGAATTGCACCAGCTCCGGCGGAAAGCGGTTGGCCTGGGCGCCCAGCTCCAGCACCCGCTCCGACCCCACATCTTCGCCCAGCCGCATCAGCGGTTCATCCAGCCACGCGCCGGCCTCACGGGCCACCGCCTCGCGCAGCGCCGTGTCGATGGCGTACAGATTAACGTCGGCGAACTCGCCCGACTGGTTGGTCACTTCATGGGTGGCCAATGCATTGCGGGGGGCATAAGCGGGCATGTATTCCTCCTGTCGCGGCGGTGCGCCCGCCATTGTGGCGTTGCGGGGCGGTCTGGCGCGGGCCAGCAGGATCTCGGCAGCTGGCCATCGCGCTCCGCGCCCGCATGATGATGACGATGGAAAGTTGCTAAAATTGACCGAAACTGTCAACAACAGTAACAACTCCGCCATCTCATCGCGCGTGTTGCTGCTCGACCTGTTCACCACGGGCGAGCACGAAACCCTGAGCGCGCAACAGATCATGGCCATTGGCGCGGCCTTCGGCATGAGCCGCGAGGCGCTGCGCACCGCCTTGACGCGCCTGCGCGCCGAAGGCCGGTTGCGCGCCGTATCGCGCGGCGTCTATGCGGCGGGCGCCAATGATGATCCGATCCGCGCCCGCGCTGCGGTGTGGCGCCGCCACACGGCGCGCCGCATCGCCTGGGACGGCGGCTGGATCGGCGCCGCCATCCGGCCAACCAGCGTCAGCCGGGCGCTGTGGCGACGCACGCAATGGGCGCTGGAGTTCTGCGGCTTCCGCCAGGATGAGACCGGCCTGTGGCTGCGGCCCGACAATCTCACCGGCGGCGCCACGCTGATGGCCGCCGACCTCGCCGGCTTCGGGGCGACGCCAAACATGCCGGTGTTCCGCATGGATCATGTCGCCGCAGCGCATGCGGCGCGTTTCGCCGGCCTGTGGGACGTGAGCCGCGCCGCCCAGGGCCACGCCGCCATGATCGCCACCTTGCAGGCCTCGGCTGACAGCCTTGGCGTCGGCGCCGCCGCCGCCGTCGAGACCTTGCTCACCGGCCGCCGCGCCATCCGTCGCATTCTGCGCGACCCGCTGCTGCCGCCCGAACTGGCGGGCCCGGCGACGCCAGACGCGCTGGTTGCGGCGATGATCGCCTATGACGACATCGGCCAGGCCGCATGGCGCACATTTCTCGATGAGCTTGGCTGAGGCGTTTCTGCGTCAGGCAGGCAGGCGCTGGGTTCGCGCCCCAAGCCAGCCGATGCTGCCTGAGGCGTCCTTCCGCGTCGCACATGCGCCACACCGCCTGCACCGCGGGCTGCCCCCTCCTGATGTCAGCTGGCGTTGCTGGCGCGCACCTTTTGGCGCTGCACGCCGAGGCCGGCGCCGCCCAGTTCGACCACATCGCCAGGCTTGAGGAAGCGCGGCGGCTTCTGGCCCATGCCGACGCCCGCCGGGGTGCCGGTGGTGATGACGTCGCCGGGCTCCAGGGCCATGAACTGCGACACATAAGCGACGATGAACGGCGCCTTGAAGATCATGTTGGCGGTCGTGCCGTCCTGCATGCGCTGGCCGTTGACGTCGAGCCACAGCGCCACATTGTCGGCGGCGCCGAGTTCGTCGCGGGTCACCAGCCATGGCCCCAGCGGCCCGAATGTCGGCGCGCTCTTGCCCTTCATCCAGTTGCCGCCCCGCTCCATCTGCCAGGCGCGCTCGGAGATGTCGTTGCACAGGCAAAAGCCTGCCACATGCTGCAGCGCCTGCGCCTCGCTCACCTGTGAGGCGTGGCGGCCGATGACGATGGCCAGCTCGACTTCCCAGTCGGTTTTGACGGAGCCAGGCGGGATCAGCGTGTCATCATTGGGGCCTACGATGCAGGACGGCGCCTTGTTGAACAGGATCGGCTCGGCTGGCGCCGCCATGCCGGTCTCGGCGGCGTGGTCAGTGTAGTTGAGCCCCACCGCCACCACATTGCGCGTGCCGCCGACGCAGGGGCCGAGCCGCACGCCCGCTGGCGCCGCCTGCAGGCTGGCGGGATCGAGCGCCCGCAGACGCGCCAGGTTTTCGTCAGACAGGGCCGCGCCTGCGATATCCGGCACATAAGCGGACAGGTCGCGGATGACGCCAGCCTCATCCAGCAGCCCGGGCCGTTCGGCGCCGACCGCTCCAAAGCGCAGCAGCTTCATGCATGTCTCCATCGCAGCGGCGCGCCTGCGGCGCCGGTCACCTCAGCCGCAGCGCGGCTGGCGCCGTGCATATGACGGCATCGCAGGAGCGCTCGCAAGATCGCTCGCAAGCCGCCATGGAGGCAGCGCGTCAGCCGCCCGCAGCCAGCCAGTGCAGCAGTTGGCCACGGGTAGCCCGTAACACCTCCTCGGAGGTCGGCGTCTCGCCAAACACCCGCGCCAGCATCAGGCCGCCGACCATGGCGCTCCAGATGAAGATGGCGTCGTCGCGGCTGGCGCCCTCGCCCAGCGCCGCCTGCAACCGCTGAAAGCCGCGTTCGGCCAGATCACGCACCGGCTGGCTGGCGTCGGCGTCGGCCAGCCGCGCCATGTCCGCCGCCAGCGCGGCGATGGCGCAGCCCGCCGCCAGATTGTCGCGATGGCTGCGGCTGAGATAGCGACTGACAGCCGCCGCCGCCTGCGATCGCCCGTTGCTGTGGCTGTCAACTGGCGTGGTTTGCGCTTGAGCCGCAGCCGCCGCGCTCCTTGCGGCGTCCGAGGCCGCGGCGCGGTTCGGCGTCATGCCGGCCGCTTGCACAGCCCCGTCTGATCCGCCTCGCCCCGGTCGCAGCGAAGCGTCTATCTCCCCCGTCTGGCTAACCGATTTGGCCATCGGCGCGTCGCTGCGCCCAGTCTCCGCATCCGCCATAAGTCCCGCGCCGAACAGGCTGCTGCTGGGGGCGGCGGCACGGCGGATCGCCGCCTGCAGCAACGCCTCGCGCGAGGCGAAATGCTTGTAGAAGCCGCCATGGGTCAGGCCAACCTGGCGCATCAGCGCATTGACGCTGACGCTGTCCGGTCCGCCAAGGCGCAACTGTTCCGCCGCCGCCGCGAGGATCAGCTCATGGCTATGCTGCTTGTCGGCCCGCGATCGTCTGGTCATGGCGGCCTCCGCATATCGGCGTTGACAATCTGGATGATGACTATAATCTGACATTTGGATTATAACAATCATCCAAATATCGTAAAATAGTTCAATAACATAAGAGCATCGCCCTGCGATGCGGCGCGCGCGCCCTGGCGTCGCGTCAGGAGGAGGCCAGCATGGCCAGCCCACATGCACCCACCACTGCGCCCACCAGGGCGCCCACCACGGGCGCTCACGCCGCCGCCGCGCCGCGCAAGCTGACGGCGGGCCTGATCGCTTTGCTCGCCGGGCTCGCCGCCGTCGGCGTTCTGTCCACCAACATCATGCTACCGGCCTTCCCGGCCATCGCCGCCAGCCTGCATGTCGAGCAGCAGGCGCTCGGCGTCACCCTGTCCAGCTTCTTCCTGGTGTTCGCCCTTGGCCAGCTGGTGGTCGGCCCGCTCGCCGACAGCTATGGCCGCCAGAAGGTGGTCGTCGTCGGCCTTGGCCTGTTCCTGATCGGCTCGGTGGTCTGCGGCTTCGCCCAATCGCTTGACACATTGGTGCTCGGCCGGGTGCTACAGGCCACCGGCGTCTGCGCCACCTCGGTGCTGGCCCGCGCCATAGCCCGCGACCTGTTTGACGGCGACATGCTGGCCAAAGCGCTGTCGATGATCATGGTCGCCATGGCGGCGGCGCCGGGGTTCTCGCCTCTGGTCGGCGGCTTGGTCGCGACCTATTTCGACTGGCGCATGGTGTTCGCCTTGGTCAGCCTCGCCGCCGTCGCGCTGCTGCTGTTCCACAGCGTCAATCTCGGCGAGACCCTGCCGAAACATTTGCGGGCGCCGCTGTCCTTCGCCGGCGTAATGCGGACCTATGGCGGCCTCTCGCGCGATGTCCGCTTCCTCGGCCCGGCGCTTGCGGTGTCGCTGATCATCGGCGGGCTCTACGCCAGCTTTGCCGCCGCGCCGATCATCCTGATGCGCGATATCGGCCTGACGCCGATCCAATATGGCCTGTTCAACGCCGCCTCGGTGTTCGTGGTGTTCGGCGCCGGCATCGCCGCGCCACGCCTCGCCCAGCGTTTCGGCGCGCTGAAAACCGCCATCGGCGGCGCCATCCTGTCGGCCATCGGCGGCGTGCTGATGCTGCTGATCTACCGTCAGGGCGACATCATCTCTTACGTGGTCGCCATGGTGGTGTTTCTGATGGGCATGGGCATGGCCAATCCGCTGGGAACGGCGGTGGCGCTGCGCCCGTTCGGCGATCGCGCCGGCGCGGCCTCGGCCCTGCTTGGTTTCCTGCAAATGGCCTTCGCCGCCATCACCACCGGCATCGCCGCCGCCGTGGCCATCCCGCCAGCCATTCTGCTCGGCCTGTTACAGGGCTTTGGCGGCGCGCTGGCCTTCGCGCTGTTCATCTGGCTGTACCGCACAGGCGCGCGCTGATAGCGCATTATTTCAGCGCGTTGCGCCTATTTGTTCGTGCGCCGCCTGAGCCATGGCTGTCATGACTCAACTTGATCTAACGGCGCGCTCACCGGCCGCCATGGGGCGACGAAGGCTTCGCCCTGCCAGGCGCCATGGGCCAGCGTCACCCCGAAGGCCGACGCCATATGGGCGTCGGTCAGCACGGCGGCGGGCGGACCCTCCGCCTGCAGGCGACCACCAGCCAACAGCGCCAGACGGTCGCAGAAGCGCGACGCCAGGGTCAGATCGTGCAGCGTCACCAGCACGCCGACGCCCTGCGCCGCCCGCGCCCGCAACAGCGCCATCACCTGCAACTGATGCAGCGGATCGAGCGCCGCCACCGGCTCGTCAGCCAGCAGAAACGGCGCCTCCACCGCCAGCGCCCGCGCCAGCAACACCCGCATCCGCTCACCGCCCGACAACGTCCCCAGCGCCCGACCGGCCAATTCAACGCAGCCGGCGTCGGCCAGCGCCTGGGCGATGGCCCTGCGGTCGGCGTCGCTCTCGCCGCTGAACAGCCGCCGGTGCGGCAACCGGCCGAGCGCCACGACGTCGGCGACGCGCATCGGCGCGCTAAACTCCGGCGTCTGGGCGAGAAACGACACGGTGCGCGCCCGCTCCTCAGGCGGCAGCGCCGTCTGGTCCTGCGCGCCATACAGCGCCTGGCCGCCTGCTGGCTGCAGCACGCCGGCCAGCGCCCGCAGCAGCGTCGACTTTCCGGCGCCGTTAGGGCCGATGAGGCCAACCACCTCGCCACGCATCAGCGACAGGCTGAGCTGGTCAAGCACCAGCCGGCCGTCGAGCCGGCAACTGAGGGCGCGGGCATGAAGCGCGTCTGCGTCCGCCGCCTGCATCACAGCCTCCGCATCCGCAGGATCATTGAAATCAGGAAGGGCGCGCCGATCAACGCCGTCATCACCCCCAGTTTCAGCTCCTGCTGGGTCGGGATCAGCCGCACGACGATGTCAGCGGCCAGCACCATAATGGCGCCGGCGAAGCCGCTGGCCAGCAACAGCCGCCCCGGTCGATGCGCCACCCACGGCCGCATCAGATGCGGCGCCACGAGGCCAACGAAGCCGATCGCGCCGCTCACCGAGACCGCGGCGCCCACCGCCAGCGCCGCGCCCAGCACCATCTGCAAGCGCAGCCGTCGCAGGCTGACGCCGAGGCTGGCGGCGGTGTCCTCGCCGAGCGCCAGCGCGTCGAGCCTCCAGCCGCCGGTGAGCAACAGCGCCCAGCCCGCGACCATGAACGGCGTCGCCAGCGCCACCTGGGCGAGGCTGCGATCGGCCAGCGAGCCCATCAGCCAATAGACGATTTCGATCGCCGCATAGGGATTTGGCGCCAGATTGAGCGCCAGCGCCGTCAGCGCTCCGGCCAGAGCGTTGATGGCGACGCCCGCAAGGATCAAAGCGGTGGCGCTCTGCGCCCGGTGCGCCAGCTGCAGCAGCAGCGCCGTGGCGACAAAGGCGCCTGCCATGCCGCCAAGCGGCAGCGCGAGGGCGAAGGCGCCGGCGACGCCGAAATAGAACATGCACACTGCGCCCAGCGCCGCCGCGCCGGAGACGCCGATGACGCCAGGCTCGGCCAGCGGGTTCTGCAACAGCCCCTGCATGGCCGCGCCTGACACGCCGAGGCTGAAACCGATAAACACCCCCAGCAAGGCGCGCGGCAGGCGCAATTCCGTCAGCACCAGCGCCGCCACGCTGTCCTCTCCCGCCAGCGCCTGACGCAACGCCTCGCCGAGATTGAGCGGCGCATAGCCGATGGCCAGCGAGGCCAGGGTCATGGCCAGCGCCGCCAGCGCCAGCAGGACGATCAGCCCACGCCACGCGCGCAGGTCGGCGCGATGCCTCTGCTCAACCAGGTCGACGCCGCTCTGATGTAAGGCGCGGTGGCTCACGGCGTCATCTCCCGGCCCGCGCCCCAGCAGGCGCTGGCGCGGCGAGGACGACTGGCGCGGCAAGCTTGACTGGCGCGACAGAACCAGCTGCTTCGAGCGCCGCGCGCTTCTCCTGTGCGGGCTGAGACGGCGTCACGTCACCCAACGTCTGGCTGGCCCGCCAGTCGGCGACAGCGTCGTGTAGAATGGTCATGGCGTCGAGCACGCCAGGGCCGGGGCAGGTCCACAGCCGCGACGGCAGCACGACGATGCGGGTGTGGCCCTTGAGGCTGCGCAGCGCCGGATGGTTGAGGAATTCGCTGGCCAACGCCGGCGGTGAATCCGGATCGCCAGCGATGATCAGCAGCTCGGGCGCCGCCGCCAGCACGAACTCCAGCGGTAATTGCTCATAGCCGGCCAGCGGCCCGCCAGCGAGATTGCGCATGCCGGCGCGGGTCAGCATGTCGTCGAGCAGCGAGCCCTCGCTGGAGGTGAAACCCGCCGGCCGCAGCACCACGGCGGTGGGCCGGCGGCCCTCGGGCAGCGGCGCCGCCAGCAGCGCATCGAAGCGCGCCGTCAGCGCTTTGGCGGCCGCTTCATTGTGGAACAGCACGCCAGCCTCACGGATCTGGTCGCGCACGCCGGCAAGCGAATTGGGCACGTCGAGATCAGCCACCGGCACGCCGAGCCGCCGCAGCAGCGCCACGGTTGCGCGGGTGGTGTAGCGGCCAGCCACCACCAGATCAGGCTTGAGGCCGGCGATCTCTTCGGTGGCGCCGCGATTGACCGGCACGCCACGCGCCAGCGCAGCGACATTGGAGCCGATATTCTCCAGCGCCAGCGGCGATATGGAGATCAGCGTCCCAGGCCGCGCCAGCCGCAGCGCCAGCTCGTCGGCGCACATGTTGATGGAGACGATGCGACGCGGCGGAGCGCGGAATGCCGCGCGGTCCGCTTCCCCCATATGGATCTGGCTGAAGCCCGCTGCCGCGTCCTTCTGCCCGGCCGATGCCGGCGCGTAGCTTAGAAGCAGGCAAGCGACAATACCTGCGGCCAGGCAGGTAGCGGGTTTGAACGTCGCGGCTTTGCAAGTCGGGGGCATAAATGGCGCAAGCAGGCGCCCAGCCGCTACCTTGAGCGCGTAGCGCCCCTGTCGCGGCCTGCCCATGCTGCTGGCGCTCATGCTCATCGCCCTACCGCCGGCTTCAGAAGGTGATCCGCGCGCCGACCGTGGCCGTGCGACCGGCGACGCCGTAGCTGTAGACTTCCTGATAGCGCCTGTCGAACAGGTTATCGACCTTGGCGTAGAACTCGGCGTTGTCATTGAGGCGATAGGAGGCGCCGACATTGACCACCGTATAGGCGCGCAAGGTCACGAGGCTCTGGTTATAGAAGGCGTCGTAAGCGAAGTCCTTCTGCGGCCCATTATAGACCACGCCGACATTGACGTTGGCCTTGTTGTCGAGGAAGGCATAATTGACGTTGAAGCTGGCCATATTGCGCGGCCGGCGCGGCAGCGGCTTGCCCTCAGAGTCTTCGCCATCGGTATAGGTATAGGAGCCGACCATGGTCAGGCCGGTCAGTGGTTTGACGGTGAGGCCGATCTCCGCGCCCTGGATCGCCGAGGTCCCCGGCAGATTGACCGAGGTGTAGCCGGCGCCCGTGATCAGATCGCTGATGCGCTGGTTGAAATAGGTGGCGTTGAGCACCACCCTGTCGCCCCAGATCTCCTGATCGACGCCAAGATCCCAGCCGCGCGCCGTTTCCGGCTTCAGATTGGGATTGCCGCGATAGGTCGAGGAATAGCCGAACAGCTCGGCCATGGTCGGGTTCTTGACGCCCGTGCCATACGACCCACGCAATTTGGTTCCGGTCTCGTCGATGCGATAGGCGCCCGTGACGCGCCAGGTGGTGCTGTCGCTGAAGCGGTCGTTGAGATCGCGGCGCAGGCTGGTGGTGACAGTGAGATTGCGGAACGTGCCCTGATATTCGCCGATCAGTGCGTTGGAATTCATGCGGTTGTCGACATTGGACCAGGCGTTATCGGCGCGGTAGCGCTCTTCCTTGCGCTGGGCGGCGAAGGTGACGATGTGGCTGGCGTCGACGAAGGCCGGCGTGTCGAAGCGCAGGCTGGTCTTGTACTCATAGCCATTGACCACGCCGCGCGTCTCGCCATTCGGCAGCCGGTCCCAGCGGTAGCGCGAGGCCTGGTCGTTGTAGGTGGTGGCGACCGCCTGGGTCCAGCGACCGTCGAACAGCTTCAGCTTCGCCTCAGCCCGGCCGAACAGCTGCGTGCCGCGGCCATCCTCATCCGTGTCATAGGCGCCCATGCCGCCGGTGTAGCCGTCGAGCTTGTTGAAGAACCGCGTGTAGCGGCCCATCAGGTTGAATTCGAGATATTCATTGGGGCTGAAGCCCAGCTTGGCGTTGCCGGTGGCGTTGCGATAGCCGTCGGGCTCGTAATTGCCATTGCGGCGGTCGGCCACCGAGAAGCCATTGGTGCTGAAGCCGCTGGCGCCGAAGGCGTAATTGAAGCGCTCGTCGCCGCCGCTCAGGCTGGCGCCGCCGTTCAGGGTCTGGCGTGAGCCGCCGTCGAGGCGCACGGAGAGCTTCGGCTTGCCCGCGCCCTTTTTGGTGACGACATTGATGACGCCGCCGACGGCGTCCGAGCCATAAAGCGCGCTTTGCGGGCCACGCAGCACCTCAATGCGCTCGATATCCTCGGTGAGCAGATTGGCGATATCATATTCCGAGCCGGCCGCCGGATCATTGGCGACCACGCCGTCGATGATCACCAGCGTCTGGTTGGCCTCGGAATTGCGCAGCCGCACCTGGGTCTGCTTGCCGACCGGGCCGCTGCGGTTGACGGCGACGCCGGGAACCTGACGCAGCGCGTCGGCGACGAAGCGTATCTGCTGCTGTTCCAGCTGCTGCGCGGTGATGACGGTGACGGCGCTGCCGACCTTCGACATCTCGGTGGGGGTGAGATTGGCCGATACCGAAATGGTGTCGAGCTGCACCTCAGCCGGCGCTGCGGCGACGCTGGCCCCCGTTTGCTGGACTGATTGCCGGGCTGACTGCTGACCTTGGGCCACGGCGGTGGACAGCGCCAGGATCGAGCAGCCTGCGATCAGACTGGCGACCATCTGGGAAGAGCGCGCGCGCTGGATGGAGGAGCGTTGGAACGACATAAACAAAAACCCCGGCGGGACGCCTCGTGACACGTCACCGCGAGCAAGGTTTCTGCTGACGTCGCCACCACGCATGCGTCAGCCGTCCCCTTCCGGAAAGCCCCCGCTCCCTGGGTTCGCGTGTGACCACGACAGACGGCAGGTCTCCTGGCTCGCGGGTCGTGGTTCAGCGCCGCCTTCCCGGACCCGGTCGTCCAGTGGCTTGTTGACGCAAACTCGCCGCTCACAGTTGCGGGGGCAGCTGCAGATCCAGATGGCGGGCCATCCGTACTGCATTCCCTTTTGATCCTTTACAAGGAACCGTCCCTGCCCGCTTAGGCCCGCGCCATGGGCCTTGTCAATGCGGGCAAGGCGGCACGGGCGCTGGCGGCGCCCCTTAGGCCGTGGCGGATGACGTCGCCAGTGGGCGTCGGCAAGAAGGCGGCAGGAGGCGGCGGCGGCAGGCTTTTGTGCGGGGGCAGTTGCATATTTGTGTCGGTTCGGCGCGCGTTGGCGGCGTCTGTTGCGCTAGCGGGTGGCGGCCGCACCGGGACGTGCGCCGCAAAGACGTGGATGCCCGTGACGAGCACGGGCATGACGGCGTGGGGTGGTTTTGGGGTGGTGGTTTTTGACGAACCGGCGATGCGCTGGCGCTCGCGCCATCACTTCGCGCGCCAAGGTCGCGGCGACGCCACCAGCACGGCCGACGTAACCAGCACGTGCAACACACCCACCACAACCAGGTCACCCAGCACAGCCGGCACAGCCGGCACAGCCAACCCGACCACGGCCAATCTTACCACACCCAGCCTGACTACACCCAACCTGTCCACGGCCAACCTGACCACACCCACCGCCGTCATGCCCGTGCTCGTCACGGGCATCCACGTCTTCTGCGCCTCACAAGAAAAGTCAGCAGGCCAGCCTGCGCCGTAGCTGGGGCCCGCCGCCATGGCGACACAGCGCAAGGCCATGCCGCCAAGGGTCACGCCGCCAAGGGTCACGCCGCATGGCGGGCGTGGTCGAGGAAGCGGTCGGCGACGAGGGCGGCGGCGGTGCGGTTGTCGACGCCGAGCTTGCCCAGCACCTGCTCCAGATGCTTGTCCACCGTGCGCCTCGCCATGCCCAGGATGTCGGCGATCTCCTGATTGGTCTTGCCGAAGGTCAACCACAGCAGCGATTCGGCTTCGCGCGTCGTCAGGCCGAAACGCGCCTGCAGCCGCGCCACGTCATCGCCCTCATGATCGACCACAGCCTGAATGATAATCTCGCCGCGTCCGCCACGACCCAGGCAACTGAAACGCCGGTCGCGGTAGCGCAGCGTCGGCGCCTCCGAGACTGGCCGTCCGGCGACGGCCGCCAGCCAGGCCAGCGCCGGGCCAGGCAGGGTCAAAGTCACCGCAGCGCCTGGGGGGGCGTCATCCGGTTTGTCCCCGCCGAGCAATTGCGCCGCGCCATGGCTGGCCCACACCACCTGGCCGTCGGCGCGGGCGGCGAACACCGAGCGCCCGGACTGGTCGAGCGCCCCCGAGGCCAGCCGCATGCGGCGGGCGTTGAGGGCATGGATGGTGATGCGGGCCAGCAGCACCTCGTGATTGACCGGCTTGACCACATAATCGACGCCGCCAGCCTCAAGGCCGCGCACGATGTCCGCCGGCTCGCTGAGCCCGGTCATGAAGATCACCGGCGCATCCACCGCATGGGCGCCCTGGCGAAATTGCCGACAGGTCTCAAAGCCATCCAGCCCAGGCATCACCGCATCAAGCAGGATCAGGTCCGGCGTCACCCGCGCCGCGACATCGAGCGCGCTGGCGCCGTCGCGGGCGACGATGGTCGAGCAGCCAGCCTGCTCCAGCGTCATGCAAATGGCGCTGAGCGCGGCGGGGTCATCATCGACGACCAATACGATCAGGTCCTGCTGGTTCATGGCGTCGTTCCCTGAGAAGGCGGGCGATGGCGGGCAGGTCGAAGACGTCGAGCGCCGCACGGATACGGTCGAGCGCGGCGCGTTCAAGCCACGGCGGCGGATTCGCCAGCGCCTTGCGCAAGGCGGTGGCGCGCCCCTCTTCGGCGAGGCGCAACAGTTCAGCGGCGGATGGCGGTCGCCGCACAGTGACGACGGGCGCGGCCGCGTCAGCGCCGTCGGCGTCAGCACCGACGGAGCCAGCCCCGGCAGCTGCGCCGCCCGCGGCGTTGGGCCGTGGCGCGCCAGCCGGTCGCCCAGCCGCGTTCGCCTCATTGCGTCGCGCCAATGCGTCCGGGGCCAGCAAGCGGCTAATGCGCGCCGACAAATCGTCGAGCCGGAACGGCTTGACCAGCACGCCGTCGGGCGCCTGATCATCGTCTTCGCCCTGCACATCGGCCTCGCGGGCATGGCCGGTGATAAACAGCACCGGCGTCGCTACATGGCCGAGTTGGCGCAGCCGCCGCGCCATCACCGTTCCGTCCATGCCTGGCAGATCGATGTCGAGCAGGAACAGCTGCGGCTGCACCTCGTCGAGCAGCGCAAGGCCCGCCTCGGCGCTGGCGGCGGCATGCACGACGAAGCCGAGCGGCTCCAGATGGGCGCGCATCAGCCGGATCTGCGCCGGATCATCATCCACCGCCAACACCTCAACCGGTCCACCCGCGCCTGCCAGAGCCAGGTCTGGCGCCGCCAGCACGGCGGCAAGCGTCTCGCCCTCGCCCGCCGCCGCTGGCGTCTCGGCGGGCAGCATCAGGCGGACGGTGAAGCGCGCGCCCTGGCCGGGGGCGCTGTCGAGGGTGATCTCGCCACCCATCACGTCGATGAGCAGACGGGTGATGGTCAGGCCAAGACCCGAACCGGGGTGGCCGGCCCGGGCGGCGGCGCCGCGCTGGAACGGGTTCCAGATGCTGGCCTGTTCGTCGGGCGGAATCCCTGGGCCGGTGTCGGCCACCTCGAAGCGCGCCACCTCATTGCGATAGCGCACGCTCAGCGTCACCGCCCCCTGCTCCGTATAGGCGACCGCGTTGGAGCACAGATTGATCAGGATCTGCCGTAGCCGCTTTTCGTCGATGCGCACCAGAGGCGGCAGCGGCGTCTCAATCCTGAGCAGGAAGGAGACGCCCTTCTCCGCCGCGCTGGCGGTGAAGATGCGCTGGATCTGGTCGAGGAAGCCATGGATGTCGACCAGATCGACATTGAGGGCCAGCCGGCCTGCCTCGACCTTCGAGATGTCGAGCAGGCCTTCGATCAGCCCGGCCAGATGCTCGGACGAGCTGCGGATGGTGCGCACCGCCGCCTGGCTCTCATCGGGCAGGCCGCCGCTGCGCTCCAGCACCTGGGCGAAGCCATAGATGGCGTTGAGCGGCGTGCGCAATTCATGCGACATGCCGGCCATGTAGCGCGACTTGGCGCTGTTGGCCGCCTCGGCTCTCTCGGTTGCTTCGCGCAAAGCGGCGTCGGTGCGGCGGTGGGCGCGAATCTCACGCATCAGCCGGGCGCTCTGGCCGCGTACTTCGGTGAAGGCCTTGAGGTGATTGTCGTTGGTCAGCAGCAATAGCCAGATGCCGACGCCGGAGCAGATCAGCGCGAGGCAATAGACCATCACCGCCACGCGGTTGAAATCAGCCGAACCGCCAGCAGGCGCAAGCAGGGCCAGCATCGCCGCCATCGAACCGGCGGCCAGGGTCGTGAAGATCAGGAAGCGCCCGACCAGCGAGCGCACCACCTGCAGCGCCTTGCCCGGCAGGATCTGGCGCAGCAGCCGGTAGGTCTGGGCCCCGACCCGGGCGCTCCTGCGGCAATTGTCGTGGCAGGCCGCCTCGAGCGAGCAGCACAGGCTGCACACCGGCCCGCGATAAAACGGGCAGTGCAGCAGGTCCTCGCGGTCGAAGCTGTAGTCGCAGATGAAGCATTCGGCCTCGCCGGCGCTGGCGGCGTCTGGCTGTCGCGCCAGATAGAAGCGACCACGCGTCGCCCAGGCGATGGCTGGAGCCGCCGCGATCGCCGCGCCCAGGGTGATGAAGGACGAAAACGCCTGGGCCAGCTCGCCGCCGAGGCCGCTGGCGGCGAGCAGCGCCGCGACGCCCGCCACCGCCATGGCCCCGACGCCCACCGGATTGATGTCGTAAAGGTAGCCGCGCCGGAACTCGATATCTTGCGGCGCAAGATTCAGCGGGCGGTTGATGGCGAGATCGGCAAACACGGCGCCGACCCAGGCAAGGGCGAAATGGGCGTAAACCAGCAGCGCCCGCTCCAGCGTCTCCAGCACCCCGGCCCACATCAGGATGAAGGCGATGGCCACGTTGAACACCAGCCACACCACCCGCCCAGGATGACTGCGGGTCAGGCGGGCGAAGAAGTTCGACCAGGTGATCGAGCCAGCGTAAGCATTGGTCACATTGATCTTGATCTGCGACAGCACGACAAACGCCACGGTGAGCAGCACCGCCACGCCCGCAGGCGCCGGCAAAGTGGCGAAGGCGGCGTGATACAACGCCGACGGATCAGAGCTGGCCACGCCGGTCAGATGCACGCCGAGCACGGCGAGAAATGAGCCGAGCAACAGCTTGACCGCGCCGGGGATGATCCAGCCAGGCCCCGCGGCCAGCAGCGCCGCCCACCAGCGCCGCCGCCCGCGCGCGTCGACAGGTTCTGGCAGAAACCGCAAATAATCGACCTGCTCGCCGATCTGGCCGACCAGAGCAAACAGCACGCCGCAGGCGGCGCCGAACATCGCCCAGCTGGAAGCGGTGACGTCACGGGCTGGCCACGCCAGCCATTCCGCCGCGCCTGGCGCGCGCCCGAGCCAGAACACGGCGACGAACGGGATCAGATGCAGCAGCAGCCACG
Organism: Camelimonas sp. FR25; assembly: GCF_059740505.1. Lineage (NCBI taxonomy): Bacteria > Pseudomonadati > Pseudomonadota > Alphaproteobacteria > Hyphomicrobiales > Chelatococcaceae > Camelimonas > Camelimonas sp. FR25. The sequence goes on from NZ_JCAWFG010000017.1 coordinate 16,062, forward strand.
GCCAGGCGGTGAAGGCCTGGAAGGTGGAAATGCGTCTCACCCCGCCGGCCACGATAGGAAACACCACCAGAGATCCGGCCAGAAATCCGGCCCACACCGGAATGCCGAAGAACAGCCGCAAGGCTTCCGCCAGAATGGCCGATTCCAGCATGAAAAACATGAAGGTGAAGCCGGCGTAGACCAGGGAGGTCATTGTCGAGCCGAGATAGCCAAAGCCTGCGCCGCGGGTCAGCAGGTCAACGTCGACGCCGGAGCGGGCGGCGGCGCGGCAGATCGGCAGGCCGAGCACGAACAGGATCAGGCTGACGGTGAGGATGGCGGCGACGGCCACCATGGCGCCATAGGCCAAAGTCAACGCCGCGCCAATGGCTTCCAGCGCCAGAAAACTCACCGAGCCCAGCGCCGTCGAGGCGACGCGGCCGGCGCCCCAGCGCCGCGCCCGCCGCGCCGTGAAGCGCAAGGCGAAATCTTCCATGGTTTCGTCGGCGACCCAACGATTGTAGCGGCGGCGCTCGCGCGTGGCTGCGGCATGACGCAGTTCTGGTCGCTGCGGCCTCAGGCCTGCCGGAGGCGCCGTCTCACCGGCGCCCAGTGGCTCGATCTGTTCGCGTCGGGCGGCGTCACGGCGCAGCGCCTCCTGCTGACGCGCGGAAGGACGCTGCGCGGCGGTCAGACGCGCCGAAACGCCAATGGCGTATCGACCGGGCTGCGCGCCGCCTGCATCAGCAGCGGCGCCCGCTCCGGCCGCCTGGCCTGCCATGTCTCCCATCCGCGTCCCCCAGGCGGTCGCCGCGCCAGCGGTCGCTCGCCCAATTCCGCCTTGCTGCTGGCCCTCGCCATGTTGTTTGCGGAAAACGACGGCCACAGCTTCGGGCGACGACGATTCCGCCCGTAACGGTAGCCAGCAGACCTTGGGGACGCCCGCCGAACATTTGCGCAGGGCGCCAATAATGCGGCGCCTTACGCGCGTAATCCCGGCGCCTGACCCGCGCCAGCGATCAGATCTTACCTGGATTGGCGCCCATTATTCAGGCGCCTGCGCCGCAACATCAGCGCCAGCGCCCGGCGACTACGCAATTTCACGTATGCCGCCCTGCCCCGGACTTCTGCAGCATGAGCTCATTCCAGCCCACAGCCTTTTGGCGCCGGGCGGATCAGCCTCTTCCCTGGAGCGCGGCGGCGTTTGACCGCGCGTTTCCTGACCAGCGAGCAGGAGCCATCATGTCTGACGAAACCCGGTCCAGCAGCTTCAGCCCCTCGCGACGGGCGCTCATGCTCGGCGGCGCCGCGCTTGGCGCATCCCTGTTCATGCCGAAGAACCTCAGGGCGCAGGATTATCCCACCGCCAAGGTCAACACCACCGGCCTCAACGTCACCGACAAGGACGTCACCGTCGGCATCCTGCACTCGGTCACCGGCACCATGGCGATTTCGGAAATCGGCTCGGTGCAGGCAGAAAAGCTGGCGATCGAGCAGATCAACGCCCAGGGCGGCGTGCTCGGCCGCCAGATCAAGTTCATCCAGGAGGACGGCGCCTCCGACTGGCCGACCTTCGCCGAGAAGGCGCGCAAGCTTTTGGTCAATGACAAGGTGCCGGCGGTGATGGGCTGCTGGACCTCGGCCTCGCGCAAGGCGGTGCTGCCGGTGTTCGAGCAGAACAACGGCATGCTGTATTATCCGACCTTCTACGAAGGCCTCGAGCAGTCGCCCAACGTCATCTACACCGGCCAGGAAGCGACGCAGCAGATCATCGCCGGCATCGACTGGGTCACCAAGACCAAGGGCGCCAAGACCTTCTATCTGCTTGGCTCGGATTACATCTGGCCGCGCACCTCGAACAAGATCGCCCGCAAGCATATCGAGGACAAGCTCGGCCTCAAGGTGGTCGGCGAGGAGTATTATCCGCTCGGCCACACCCAGTTCAATTCGGTGATCAACAAGATCAAGCTGCGCAAGCCGGACGTGATCTACGCGGTGGTCGTCGGCGGCTCCAATGTGTCGTTCTACAAGCAGCTGATCGCCGCCGGCATCGATCCGGCCAAGGAAAAGCCGATCATCCTGACCATTTCGGTGACCGAAGACGAAATCCGCGGCATCGGCGGCGAGAACATCAAGGGCTCCTATGCCTGCATGAAGTACTTCCAGAGCCTCGACAATCCGGCCAACAAGGACTTCGTCGCCGCCTTCAAGAAGATGTGGGGCCAGGACATGGTGATCGGCGACGTCACCCAGGCCGCCTATCTCGGGCCGTGGCTGTGGAAGATGGCGGTTGAGAAGGCCGGCTCCTTCGATGTTGACAAGGTGCGCGCCGCCTCGCCAGGCCTCGAGATGACCAATGCGCCGGAAGGCGTGATCAAGGTCCACCCCAACCACCACCTCTGGTCCAAGACCCGCGTCGGCAAGGCGCTGGAGAACGGCCAGTACGAAGTGGTGTTTGAGACCAAGGACCTCGTCGAGCCCGATCCGTTCCCGAAGGGTTACCAGTAAGCCCGTGCGGCGACTGAGCAGGTCAGGTCGCGGATGCGTCAGCATCTTCACGGCCTGACATTAGGCTCCACACCGCCGGCGCCGCAGCCATCGCTCGATAGGCGGCGCCGGCCTCCTCCCTCATGCCAGCCAGGCCGGACGCATCGCCCGGCCCGCCGCCAGTGGCCTTTGCGCCTGACGGGGCCAGCGCCCCGCAGAAGCTGGCCCTGACGCCGCAGGCATGTCGCGCAACCAGCAATGGGGACGGAAGATGTTTGGCGAATACAGCATGTCCGAACTGGCGTCGATTTTTGCGATGCAGGGTATTTCAGGTCTGATCCTGTTCTCCGTGTTCGTGCTGATGGCGCTTGGTCTGGCGATTATTTACGGCCAGATGGGCGTCATCAACATGGCGCATGGCGAATTCATGATCCTTGGCGCCTATGTCACCTATCTGGTGTCGCAGGTTTTTGGCGCGATGCCGCCGGCCATGTTCAATATCTACTTCCCCATCGCCATGGTGGCGGCGTTCATCGCCGCAGGGGCGCTCGGGGCGCTGGTTGAGTGGGGACTGATCCGCCACCTCTACAAGCGGCCGCTCGACACCCTGCTCGCCACCTGGGGCCTGTCGCTGATCCTGCAGCAGATCTACCGCACCGTGTTCGGCGCCCGCGAAGTCGGCGTCACCATGCCTGATTGGATGATGGGCAGCCTGAAGCTGAGCGACAGCATCGAGGCGCCGATCAACGGCATTCTGGTGATGGGCATCGCCATCGCCATCTCCATCGTCGTCGGCCTGATGATGTATCGCTCCAGCTGGGGCCGCCAGGTCCGCGCCGTGATGCAGAACCGCATGATGGCCGGCGCCGTCGGCATCGACACCGGCCGCACCGACCGGCTGACCTTCGCGCTCGGCTGCGGCATCGCCGGCGTCGCCGGCTCGGCCTTCACCATGATCGGCTCCACCGGGCCAAGCTCCGGCCAGCTCTACATCGTCGACACCTTCCTCGTCGTGGTGTTCGGCGGCGCCGCCAGCCTGCTCGGCACCATCGCCAGCGCCTTCACCATCTCCCAGGCCCAGTCGATCCTTGAGTTCTTCCTCTCCGGCTCGATGGCCAAGGTGATCACGCTGCTCTCGGTCGTCGCCATCCTGATGCTGCGCCCGCAGGGGCTGTTCTCCCTGAAGTTGCGCAAGTGAAACGGCAAGTGAACCAGCAAGTGAACCAGCAAGTGAAACGGCGCATGAGCCCGTCAACCCAACCGGACCACGCCCGCTAAAGGCCCAGCCGCCGGACGGCCCCGATCATCCGCTGATCCGCCGCCCGGCGCGCACCCCGAACCAGCAGGAGACCGTTATGCGCTCGCCATACTCCCCCGTAGCCGGAGCTGGATCTGACGCCGGCCTGAAGCGCCAGATCATCGGCCTCGCCATCCTCGCCGTGCTTCTGCTCGTTGTTCTGCCCATCGGGCTCGACAGCTTCCGCCTCAATCTGTTCGGCAAGTATCTGTCCTTCGCCTTCGTCGCCATCGGCCTTGTGCTGTGCTGGGGCATGGGCGGCATTCTCTCGCTCGGTCAGGGCGTGTTCTTCGGCCTCGGCGGCTACGCCATGGCCATGTTCCTCAAGCTGGAGGCCTCGACGCCCGAGGCGACGAAGATCCAGTCGACGCCCGGCATCCCGGACTTCATGGACTGGAACCAGGTCACATCGCTGCCCTTGTGGTGGGAGCCCTTCCACTCGCTGGGCTTCACGCTCATCGCCATCATCGCCCTGCCGGTGATCTTCGCCTTCATCATTGGCACGGCCATGTTCCGGCGCCGGGTGGGCGGCGTGTATTTCGCCATCATCACCCAGGCCATCGCCGCCATCGCCACCATCCTGATTATCGGCCAGCAGGGCTACACCGGCGGCGTCAACGGCATCACCGATCTGCGCACCCTCGCCGGCTGGGACATCCGCCCGGAGAGCGCCAAGACCACCTTGTATTTCGTCTGCGTCGGCCTGTTGCTGCTCAGCGCCATCGCCGCCTTGCTGGTGCAGCGCAGCAAGCTCGGCCGCATCCTGATCGCCATGCGTGACCAGGAAGACCGGGTGCGCTTCTCGGGCTATGACGTCGCCGCCTTCAAGACCTTCGTCTTCTGCCTCGGCGCGGCGTTCGCCGGCATCGGCGGGGCGATGTTCACCCTGCAGGTCGGCTTCATGTCGCCGACCATCGTCGGCATCGTGCCGTCGATCGAGATGGTGATCTTCTGCGCGGTCGGCGGCCGGCTGTCGGTGATCGGCGCGGTCTATGGGGCGCTGCTGGTCAATCTCGCCAAGACCACCTTCTCGGAGAGCTTCCCGGAGCTGTGGCTGTTCGGTCTCGGAGCGCTGTTCATCGCCGTGGTCATGGCCTTCCCGTCGGGTCTCGCCGGGGTGTGGGTCGAGCGCATCGAGCCGCTGTTGCGCCGCAAGGGCGACACGGCGGGCGCCCAGCCTGCCGACGGCGGCGACGCCAGCCAAATCGCCACCAGGGACACCGGCCACGCCGCGACGCAGCACGCCGAGACCCCCGCCAGCCGTCCCGCGCCATCTGTGAGTGAGAGCGTCGTCGCCGACCTGCCGCCTGGCGCCCGCGCCGCGCACTGACCCCACCCGGAAGGAGCCAGCCATGTCTGACGCAGCGCCACACTTCATCCTGACGGTCGAGGGGCTCACCGTCTCCTTCGACGGCTTCAAGGCGGTCGACAGTCTGAACCTGTACATCGAGCCCAATGAGTGCCGGGTGATCATCGGCCCCAACGGCGCCGGCAAGACCACGGTGCTCGACCTGATCTGCGGCCGTACCAAGGCCACCGGCGGCTCAATCCAGTTCCGTGACATGGAGCTGCTGAAGATGCGCGAGGACCAGATCGTCCACGCCGGGGTCGGCCGCAAGTTCCAGACCCCGAGCGTCTACGAAGACCTCACCGTGTTCGAGAATCTGGAGATCAGCTACCCCAAGGGCCATGGCGTGTTCGGCGCCCTCGCCTTCCGCCGCGATCAGGCGGTGAAGGACCGCATCCAGGACATCGCCGAACAGATCTTCCTCGACGACGCCCTGGGCAAGAAGGCGGGCCTGCTGTCGCACGGCCAGAAGCAATGGCTGGAGATCGGCATGCTGCTGATCCAGGACCCGCAATTGCTGATGCTGGATGAGCCGGTGGCCGGCATGTCGGTGGCGGAGCGGCGCAAGACCGCCGAATTGCTCAACCGCATCATCCAGGACCGCAGCGTCATCGTCATCGAACACGACATGAGCTTCGTCGAAGACATCGCCACCCGCGTCACGGTTTTGCACCAGGGCAAGCTGCTGTCGGAAGGCTCGCTGGCCCATGTCAAGGCCGACCCGAAGGTGGCCGAGGTCTATCTCGGGCACTGAGCCGAGGCGGCGTCGCCTGTGACGCGCCCACACTAACTGTCTGATTTTTAAGAATTTCGCCTGATCCGACGCCCGCATTGCGTCTGCAGGCTGGCGCCAGGGCCGCCGCCCGTCGCCAGAAAGGAGCCTTCGCTATGCTGAAGATCTCGCAACTCAGATCCGGCTATGGCGCCTCGGAGGTGCTGCACGGCCTCGACCTAGAGCTGGCGCCGGGCGAAATCGTCGCGGTGATGGGCCGCAACGGCATGGGCAAGTCGACGCTGATGAAGACCCTGATGGGCATCATCCCGTCGATGTCGGGCGACATGCGCGTCGGCGACAAGCCGCTGAATGGCCTCAAGTCGCACAAGCGCGTCGCCGCGGGCATCGCTTACGTGCCCCAGGGCCGGATGATCTTTTCGGCGCTGACGGTGCAGGAGAATATCGAGACCGGCCTTACCGTCACCGGCCAGCGCGAGGTTCCGCAGGATCTCTACAGCATGTTCCCGGTGCTCTGGGAGATGCGCGCCCGCCGTGGCGGCAACCTCTCCGGCGGCCAGCAACAGCAGCTGGCCATCGCCCGGGCGCTGGCCTCCAACCCGCAGACGCTGCTGCTCGATGAGCCCACCGAGGGCATCCAGCCGTCGATCATCAAGGACATGGCCCGCACGCTGAAGCAGCTGCGTGACGCGCGCGGCCTGTCGATCCTGGTCTCCGAACAGGTGCTGTCGTTCGCGCTCGATGTGGCTGACCGCATCGTCGTCATCGACAACGGCCGCTTCGTCCACGAGGCGCCGCGCGCCTCCGTCGACGCCGCCGCCGTCGAGCGCTTCCTGTCGGTGTAACCGCCGCTTTTCCTGTCCCGCTTCCCTGACTGCAAGACTGAGAGGACGCCATGGCTGACACCCTCATCTCCGTAAATCTCTCGGAGAACCCGCACACCAATGAGAACGTCCATAACCGCTGGCACCCGGACATTCCGATCAATGTCTGGGTCGAGCCCGGCGATGACTTCAAGATCGAGTGCTATGACTGGACCGGCGGCCAGATCAAGAACAATGACGACGCCTCCGATGTGCGCGACGTTGAGCTACCGCAGGTGCACTATCTCTCCGGCCCCATCGGCGTGAAGGGGGCCGAGCCCGGCGATCTTTTGGTGGTCGACATTCTCGACATTGGCGCCAAGGAGGAGATGCAGTGGGGCTTCAACGGCTTCTTCTCGAAGAAGAACGGCGGCGGCTTCCTCACCGACTATTTCCCGGAGGCGCAGAAGTCGATCTGGGACTTCGAGGGCATGTTCACCAAGTCCCGCCACGTGCCAGGCGTGCGCTACGCCGGGCTGATCCACCCCGGCCTGATCGGCTGCCTGCCTGACCGCAAGATGCTCGACGCCTGGAACAGCCGCGAGAAGGCGCTGTTCGACACCAATCCGGATCGCGTGCCGGGCCTTGCCAATCTGCCCGACGGCGGCCCCACCGCCCACATGGGCGCGCTGAAGGGCGAGGCCCGCGACAAGGCGGCGGCCGAGGGCGCCCGCACCGTGCCGCCGCGTGAACATGGCGGCAATTGCGACATCAAGGATCTGTCGCGCGGCTCGAAGATCTATTTCCCGGTCTATGTGCCCGGCGCCGGCCTCTCCATGGGAGACCTGCACTTCTCCCAGGGCGACGGCGAGATCACCTTCTGCGGCGCCATCGAAATGGCCGGCTGGCTGCACATCAAGGTGTCGCTGATCAAGGAGGGCATGAGCAAGTATGGCATCCGCAACCCGATCTTCCGTCCCTCGCCGATCGTGCCCAAGTATGACGACTATCTGATCTTTGAGGGCATCTCGGTCGATGACGCTGGCACGCAATATTACCTCGACGTCAACGTCGCCTATCGCCAGGCCTGCCTCAACGCCATCGCATATCTGAAGAAGTTCGGCTACTCGGGCGCCCAGGCCTACGCCATCCTCGGCACCGCGCCGGTGCAGGGCCACATCTCCGGCGTCGTCGACGTGCCCAACGCCTGCGCCACGCTCTGGCTGCCCACCGACATCTTCGAGGGCGATCTGATGCCAGGACCGGATGGTCCGACGCAACTGGTCGATGGCTCGGTCGACGTGCCGCTGGCGCCGGACCTCTGAGAGCAGAACCCGATATCTGTCTTCAGAGGACCGCCTCTGGAGACAGATAGTCAGCGGCGGTCGGCGTGACCTGACACGTCGGCCGCCACTGGCGCGCGGGTTTCGGCCCGCGTCCGTGGGGACCTGGCGCCCGTGCAGCACTCCTGACGGGTCCTCGCCCATCGCGTCCCCAGACGTGGATGCCCGTGACGAGCACGGGCATGACGGAGGGAAATGGGCTGGGGCTGGGTACGCTCTGGCCGTAAGTTCGCCGCGACCGGGCGTATCGCCGGAGTCTCGCAGCACCGCCCCCCATGCCCGTCATGGTCGGGCTTGACCCGACCATCCACGACTTCCTGCTGCACACACGATCGCCGCCGCCTGCCCCCCTGCGCCCAACCCAACGTCAGCGCCGGACGCGACACCCACAACCATCCATCGCCACAGATCACCGAACCCGGGAGACCGCCATGCCATCCTATGATTATGAATGCGCCGGATGCGGCCCGTTTGTGGCCTTCACCAGCATGGCCAATTACGCCGCGCCGTGCGCCTGCCCCGATTGCGGCGCAGACAGCCCGCGCGCCTTCTTCACCGCCCCGATGCTCTCCGGCATGTCCAGCGAGCGCCGCTTCGCCTGCGAAACCAACGAGCGCAGCGCCAACGCGCCGCGACGGCTGTCAAAGGATGGACCCGGCAAGTTCGCGCCTGGCGGCGAGGCGCCGAAGAAGCACGCCGCCAATTGCTCCTGCTGCTCCGGCAAGAGCCTCAAGGCCCCGCGCAAGACCCTGCACCGCCCGGATGGTTCGAAGAGCTTCCCGACGGCAAGACCGTGGATGATCTCGCATTGAGGGCGCCGGCGCCGCCACTGGTTCCTGCGAGGCCGTGGCGCCCGCCGCATGCCTGTCTCGCTCAGCAAGCGCGGCCAGCGCGTGGCGTTGCATGTCTGTCGCAGTCTGCGTGGATGCCCGTGACAAGCACGGGCATGACGGTGGGAGGGCGGACGGGGGGTGGCGGCCGGCGGCGCACATGACGACCGTTCAGTCGCCCGAAACATTGAGCTGCGAGGTCGCCAACGCATGGCCCCATGCGGAGACGTCAGCCCACCTCCCACCCAACGCGCGTCATGCCCGTGCTTGTCACGGGCATCCACGTCTTCCTGCAGAACCAACGCCCAACAACAAAGGCCGGAGCGTCGCCGCCCCGGCCCTGTTTGCACCTTAAACGAACGACGAAACAGCCGCCCCTCAGGCCGCCTCGCCCACCTTCCTGAAGTGGTAGTCCGGCGCGCCGAACATCGCTTCGAACGCCAGCACCCGCTTCAGATAGTGGCCGACAGACAGCTCATTGGTCATGCCGACGCCGCCGTGGGTCTGCACTGCGGCCTCCGCCACAAACCGCCCCTGCTTGCTGACCTGGGCCTTGAGCACCGAGATGTCGCGCGCCGTGGCGCGGCCGGCTTCGATGAGCGCCGTGGTGTAGATCAGCGTGGCGTAGGCCTTGGCGTGGGCGATCTTCATGTCGGCCAGGCGATGGCCCACTGCCTGGAACGAGCCGATCGGCACGCCGAACTGCTTGCGGGTCACCGCATAGGCGCCGGTGATGTCCATCAGCGCGCCGATGGCGCCGACGGTTTCCGCCGCCAGCACCAAAGTGGCGTCCTGCACCAGTCTGACCAGCGCCGCATGGGCGTCGCGCGACAGCACGTCGGCGGCGCCCACCGCCACATTGTCGAAGCGGATGTGGGCGGCGCTGCGGCCGTCCTGGGTGCGGAATGGCTGGATGGAAACGCCAGCAGCCTTTGGATCAACCGCGACCAGCACCAGACCAGCCTCGTCGCCCGCAGCGCCGGAAGCGCGCGCCGCCACCACCAGCAGGCCAGCCTCGGTGCCGGCGATCACCAGGCGCTTCTCGCCGCTGAGGCTGAAGCCGTCGCCATTCGCCTGCGCCACCATGGCGATCTGCGCCGGATTGGCGAGGCCACGTCCCTCGTCATAGGCGAAGGCCGCGACCAGCGCGCCGGAGGCCACATCGGCGAGACGCGGATGGCCCGCAGCATGCAGCGCGCCGCCAGCCAGCACCTGCGAGAACGCCCAGGGCTCGACGGTGAGATGCGCGCCGAACACTTCCGCCACCGGCACGAGGTCGACGACCGAACCGCCGAGGCCGCCGGCCTCTTCCGGGAGTGGCAGCGACAGAACGCCGAGCTCACCGAGCTGGCGCCAGGCGGCGTCGGACCAGGAAGCGCCTGAGCGCAGCAAGGCCTGGCGGGCGTCGAAATCATAGGTCTTGTCGAGGAAACGCTTGACGCTGTCGCGCAGCATCACCTGCTCTTCGGTGAAGGTGAAATCCATGGCTCAGCTCCTCACCGGTTGGCCGCAAGCACGGTGCGGGCGATCAGATCGCGCTGCACTTCGTTGGTTCCCGCGTAGATCGTGGTGGCGCGGGTGTTGAGGTAATAGGGCATGGCGACGAGGTCGAAGTCTTCGCCCAACGGCGCCACATTCGAGCCCACGGTCAGGGCCTCCAGCTGCTGCGGCACGGTCTCGATGCCCGAGACGCGGGTCATCATCACCGAGACGCGCTGCGACAGCTCTGAGCTCATGGTCTTGTTCATCGACGGAAAAGCGGCGTCCTTGACCATCGGATGGCCGCTGATCGCCAGCTTCTCGAAGTGCTGGTAGGACAAAACGTCGGCTTCCAGCTCGCCCAGATCGCGGACGAACACCGGATCATCGGCGAGCACGCCGCCGAACGGCGACGGCGTCGCCGCAGCCGCGACGCGGATCTCAGCCAGCGAGCGTAGCAGGCCAGGGGACGCCGCCGAGCCGCCGCGCTCATGCTTGAGCAGATGCTTGGCCACCGACCAGCCGTCGTGTTCGGCGCCGACGCGGCCCGACTTGGGCACGCGCACATTGTCGAAGAACACTTCGCACTGCTCGGGGAAGCCATCGAGGCCGACGATCGGCCGAATTTCCATGCCCGGATAATCGGTGCGGTCGAGGAGCAGGAAGGTGATGCCTTCCTGCTTCTTGCCGCTGCGATCGGTGCGCACCAGCATGAACATGCGGTTGGCGTGGTGGGCCAGCGTGGTCCAGATCTTAGAGCCGTTGATGATGTAGTCATCGCCATCGGAGGCGGCGAAGCACTGCAGCGAGGCGAGATCGGAGCCGGCGTTGGGCTCGGAATAGCCCTGGGTCCAGTAGTCATCGCCCGAGAGGATGCCCGGCAGGTGCTTGCGCTTCTGCTCCTCGGTCCCAAGTTCGATCAGCATCGGGCCGACCATGACGAGGCCATTGGGCAGCAGCGGCGGCAGGCCGCGCTTGCGATATTCCTCAGCGAAGATGTAGCGCTGCTCGACGCTCCAGCCGGTGCCGCCATATTCCTTTGGCCAGGCGGGCGCGGCCCAGCCCTTGGCGTGCAGGATCTTCTGCCAGGCCATCACTGGCTCAAACGGCGCGAACACGCTGGTGGTCTTGCGGCCTGCTTCGCTGATCTCTGGCGTGGGCGCCGTATCCAGGAAATCTGCGACCTCCTGCCGGAACTGCTCCAGCTCCGGTCCGAACTCGATATTCATCTCAGGCCTTCCCCCGCTCAGATGCGATTTCGGGCCGCCAGAGTCGACCCGTCAGCTTTTCGCCAGGCGCAGACTGCCAGCCCGCGCCCGGCCCGTAAACATGCCCTGATGGCAAGGGTGGACCGCAGCCCCCCGGCCAGTCAGCGGTTCAGCCAGGATGCGAAGATGCTGACGCATCCGCATCCTTAAATGCTCAGGCGCCGCTCGGGCTTAGCCAGCCGACACCGGCTTGTCGTCATAGGCCCAGGCGCCGCCACCCTCATAGGCGCCCATCACCAGCTCGTTGAACGGCGAATAGTCGGTGGGCGTGGTGGCGTAGGTCACGCCTGGCATCAGCACCGGCGTGATGACGCCCTTCAGGTTGGTGGCCTGCTTCAGCAGGTTCTCGCGGGTCAGCTCGTCGCCGCAACGCTCGAGGATCTGGTGCATCAGCACGGCGACGCCATAGCCGATGAAGGCGATGGAATTGTCCGGGGTGATGTTGGGCATGCGCTTGGCGCGGAGCTTCTCGAACGCCTGCACGCCAGCGTCGCTCTCCCAGCGCTTGCTGCCGAGCTGCTTGATGTAATGGGCCGAGATGATGCCCTTCGCCGCCTCATCGCCAGCGGCGGTGAGGATGGTGGTGCCGCTCGAGGTCGAGATCAGCAGCTGCAGCGGCTTCCATGCCAGCTCATGCGCCTTCTTCACCGACTGCGAGGTGAACTTGCCCGACGAGCAATTGTAGAACACGTCGGCACCCGACTTGGCCAGATTGATCATCTGCGAGTCGACGGTGGCGTCGGTCAGGTCGTAATGCGCCTCGGCGACGATCTTGCCGCGATCGCCCAGGCCTTCCTTGAACGCCTTGAGGTAGTCACGACCGAACTCGTCGTTCTGGTACAGCACGGCGATCTTGGCGCCTGGCTTCTTTTCGGCGAGATAGTTGGCGAGGATGCGTCCCTCGACCGAATACAGCGGCAGGCCAGGGGTGGTCCACGGGAACTGCTTCGGGTCGTTCCAGCGCGGCGCGCCGGCGTTGAGCAGCAGCTGCGGCACCTTCTTGTTGTTGAGGTACTTCTGCACGGCGGCCTGGGTGGCGGTGCCGAGCGACGAGAACAGGCCGAGCACCTCTTCCTGCTCCACGAGGCGGCGGGTCGCCTCCATGGTCTTCGGCGGGCTGTAGGCGTCGTCGAGCGAGATGAACTTGATCTTGCGGCCGCGGATGCCGCCATTGTCGTTCAGCTCATCGAAATAGGCCTTCTGGGCGTGGCCGACGGCGCCATAGACCGAGCCAGCGCCGCTGTAGGGGATGGTCTGGCCGAGGCGGATCTCGGTGTCGCTGGCGCCGGTGTCGTATTTCTTGCCCGAGGCAAGGACCGGCGCGCCGCGCAGGGTGAGGCCAGCGCCGAGCGCAGCTGCGCCGGCGACGATAAACTGCCTTCTATCCATCGTACGTTCCCTCTGGAATCGTTGCGCCGGCCATCGCCAGCGAATGGTCAGGGCCGCGTCAGCGCGCGGCGCGGACGGAGGTGTTCCCCCTGCTCCGCTCCGGCGACCAGTCTCCCAACCCTGCTGCGCGAGGCATTGCGCCTCAGCTGCTGCAGGGGCCTCCCAGGGATCCGGCGCGCCGCTCGATCAATGGGGCTGGCGCTGCCGTCTTCGAGACGATCTGACGTCGAACCGCATTGGTCCCAAACGGGACTATTGTTCCATAACCTATCTGCGATAAAACGCAAAGGGGTTGCCATAAGTTGCGCCGCCTGCTGCGCCACATGGCCGCAAAGTGGGCGCCTTCCGTTGGGGGCTGGTGGATGAATTGTGGCCGATGCGCCGATTGCACGGCGGCCAAGGTCACGGCGGCGGTCACGGCTGTGGGTCAACCGGCGAGCGCGCCGGGCGCAGCCGGAAGACAGCGCAGAGCGCTTGCGGGATATCGCAAGGATCACTGCAGATTCGCAACGAGACCTGGCTGGTCGCGGCGCATGATCAGCATTTTCCGTTAAGTCAGGCGCGTGCGCATGCGTTCGCGGCTCACCGCGGGGGCGTGTCGTGCCGACGGCTGTCTACGCGCCGAGCCCCACGTCGGCGTCATGAGCGGCGCCAGGGCCGCCCATCGGCGCGCAGGCAGGCGGCTTACTTGTCGCCAGCCGCCGGCTTCTGCAGCAGATCGAGCGCCGACAAAGTGGCGACGCGGGCGCCGAAGGGAATCGCCTTCAGGTCAACGACGAAATTTGGGTTGTGGTTGGCGTAAGGGAATTTGCGCCCTTCCCGCGCCGCGCGGGTGAAGACGCCGGGATCGGCGACGCCAACGAAAGCGTAGTTGATCGGCACATCCTTGAGGTCGCCCAGCAGCAGATGGAAATCTTCCGAGCCATTGGCGCGGGGAATGTCGGTGATCACCGCCTTGTCGCCGAGCGCGCCGCGCAGGCTGGCGGCCAGCCGCTGCGACAGCTTCGCATCATTGACCAGCGGGGTGGAGCCGCCCTTCATGGTGATGGCCGGGGCGTCAGCGCCTGGCGCGCCATAGGTGGCCATGATCCCGGCGTTGACCGCCTTGATGCCCTTGAGCAATTGCTCGCGCACCTCGGGACGGTACCAGCGCAGATTTGCCTTCAGCGTCGCGGTTTCCGGGATAACATTGTTGTCGGCCCCGGCCTGCACCGAGCCCACGGTGATCACCGCCATGTCCTGCGGATCAATCATCCGGCTCACAATCGTCTGGTAGCCGAGCACCGCCTGGGCGGCCATCACCACCGGGTCGCGCGCCATCTGCGGCATCGAGCCGTGACCGCCGACGCCCTTGAAGGTGATGTCGAGCTGGTCCGTGCCAGCCATCCGTGGGCCTGGCGCATTGGCGACGACGCCCACCGGGATCGGCGCGGTGTGCAGGCCGATCAGATAGTCCGGCTTCGGCGCGCCGTCCTTGCCGATCAGTCCATCCTTGGCCATGGCGGCGGCGCCGGTGATGGTTTCTTCAGCCGGCTGCGCCACCAGCACCAGCGTGCCGCTCCATGCGTCCTTCATCTCGACCATGGCTTTGGCCATGCCGAGCATCCAGGTGACATGGGCGTCGTGGCCGCACATGTGCGCCACCGGAACCTCGGCGCCATCGGCGCGGGTCACCCGCACCTTGCTGGCGTAAGGCAGCCCGGTCTCTTCCTTCACCGCATTGGCGTCCATGTCGGCGCGATACATCACCACCGGCCCCGGACCATTGACCAGCGTGGCGACCACGCCGGTGCCGCCGACGCCCTCGCGCACGCTGAACCCGAGCTTGCGCAGATCGGCTGCGACAATGCCGGCGGTGCGCTTTTCCTCAAACGCCAGTTCAGGATGCTGGTGCAGATCCTTGTACATGTCAGTGAGCCGGCCCGTGTCCGCCTCGATGACCTTGCTGGCGCGCTCGACCACGGCTGGCGCAGGCGCCGCCAGCGCCGCCAGCGGCGCAGCTAGGGCGAATACAGCGGCGGACATGACGAGTGGGAGGCGGGACATGAAGGACATAACGGACAGATCTCCCTTGACTGGCGACCAGCGCCTGCGGCCGAGCATAGCCACATGACCGCCAATTGGGACAACAATCGTGCAAAAGCCGGCTTTTGTGATCGAAAACCGGGTTTTACACAGTCAAAATCCCAATTTATTGGCTTTTGCGGCGGCAGATACAAGTTCACTTGGCGCCTATTGCCTCGCACATGCCTGACGCTCTGGACACGGGCGGCATCCGTGCCGATCGGCCACGCTCACGCTAAAGATTGACAGGGCTATCGCGTGATAGAATTATATCAGCCGATATAAATTCGGGAGGCAAGATTGGCTCAAGAACAGATGGCCGGCGCGGACGCGGCGCAGCAGGACGCCACGCGGGACAGCACGGCCAGGCCGGCGCCTGCCGCCAATGGCGCAGCCCGCGAGGCCAGCCCACAGGCCGCATCTGGCCCCACCCATGCCTTCGACCACGCCAGTCCCGACGTCTGGGCCCGCGCCCGTCGCCAGGCGGCGCAGATCCCGGCGATTTACGGCAATATCGACTTCGACCGCATGCCGGAGCGTTTCACCGCCAGCCTGGGCGACGAAAGCTCGGTGCGCGGCCCGCTGGCCAAACATCGCCCGGAATTGCTGGCCAATAACGCCCGCGTCGCCATGATCGCCGCCTACACCATGACCGGCGACGTGGTGGCTGACGCCTATGCGGCGTTGATGCCGAAATATGGTTTTCGCGGAACCATCACCATGCTGGAGACGGCCTGCCGCAAAGGCATTGAGGCCGTGCCCGAGGCGCCGCCGGAACTGGTCGCCCTGATCGCTGACATGGAGCGCACGCCCGATTGGGTGAACATGGACATGGTGCGCGAGGGGGCGCGCTTTGAGCGCAACAGCATGGCGAATCTCGCGCCCTATGCCATTCGCGGCGCCCTGCTCGCCACCTTCATGAACAAATACTCCGCCCTGCCGATGGCGCTGACCGGCACGTTGACCGATAGCCTCGCCGCCAAGCGCGCCTTCGAGACCGCCACCTTCTTCACCCTTACGGTGATGCCCGGCGGGCTGGAGCGTCATTCCGAGGGTTTCCGCTCCGCCGCCATGGTGCGGCTGATGCATTCCATGGTGCGCTTTAACGTCATGCGCCGGCCTGGCCTGTGGGACGCCTCGGTGTTCGGCGTGCCGATCCCGCATGTCGACCAGATGCCGGCGGGGCTGATCGGCTCCTTCCTGCTGTCGTTCAAGGTGCTGGCCAAGGGCCGTGAGCATTTCACCCATGATGAGCGCTGCCAGGTGGAGCTGGCGCGCTACCGCTGCCACCTGCTCGGCCTGCCGGGCGATCTGCTGGCCGATACGCCGCGCGAGATCGTCAATCTGCTGATGACCCGCCAGGCGACCCTGCGCTACGGCTTCGATGACAAGATCTGCGGCACTCTGGTGCGCGGCGCCATGTCGGCGGAGATGTCGAAGGACCCGTCGCTGGTTGGCCGCATCCGCCGCACCATGGAGCGCAGCTTCTCCAAGGCCTATCTGGTGCGCAACTTCCTCGACGGCAGCGTGGCCAAGGCCCACGCCATGGGCGTGACTTATACCGGGCGTGACCGCGCCATCGCCATCGCCACCGGCCTGTTCCTGTTCCCGCGGCTCAAGGCCTATGACATCGCGGCCCGCGTGCCGGTGCTGCGCGACATCGCTGACCGCCGGCTGGTGGCCAAGCTCAACCGCCGCCTCGCCAGCTATGGCCACGCCGACTTTGCCTCTGACGGCGACGCCTACCGGCCGGCCCACGCCGGTGGCTGAGCGCCGCAAGGCCGCTGACGCAATGGCGTCGGCGGTCAGTGCTGGGAAAGGGCTGGCGATCAAAGCCGCCACTTCTGGAGCCGCAGCGAGCGCGACCGCGAGCCTCGCTCCGCGCCAGGCCGGGCGGCGTAATGCGCAGGCCGGCTATGCGCGAGGCGACGACACCCGGCGCGCCATCCTGCAGGCGGCCTTGCTAGAATTTGGCGAGCACGGCTTCGACCGGGCCACCACCCGCCGCATCGCCGAGGCGGCGGGAGTGACGTTGCCCGCCATCGCCTATCATTTCGGCGGCAAGCAAGGGGTGTATCTGGCCTGCGCCGAGGCGATCATCGGCAGCTACCAGCGCCAGTTCGCCACCATTCCGGCGGCGATTGTCGCGGCGACGCGCCCAGGCGCCGACAGCGACGCCTGCCGGGCGCTACTGCGGCGGCTCCTGCGCCAGCTTGCGCAACTGTTCGCTGGCAGCGACGCCGCCCTCAACTGGGCGGGCTTTGTCGCCCGTGAGCTGCGTGAGCAGGGCCCTGGCTTCGCATTGCTGTACGACCAATTATGGCGGCCAGGCGTCAGGCTGCTGGCGCGGCTGATCGCCGGCATACGCGGCGGCGGCGAGGTGACGGAAGCCGACACGGTCGATGCGCTGCTGCTGCTGTCGAGCCTCGTGGCGTTTTACAGCGGCCGGGCCGTATCGCTGCGCACCCTCGGCTGGCGCCAGATTGGCCCGCAGCAGCTGCAGGCGCTCTACGCCGCCGCCGACCGGCTGGCCTATGGCGTTGCGAGCCAGCGTCAGGGCTGAGCGCGCTCGCCACGCCACACGCCATCAGGCCGGGCGCGGCCACAGCACCATCTGGGTGCAGCGAAACAGCGCCAGTGTCTTGCCCGTGACCTCACTGCGCGCCTCCGCGTCCCAGACCTGGGTGGTGCGGCCGCCATGCGCCATGAAGGCGCGACAGCGCACCGCGCCCTCGCGGGCCGTGCCGAGGAAATTCGATTTCAGCTCAATGGTGGTGAAGCTCTCCGCCCCCTCGGGCAGCGACAGCATGCAGCCATAGCCGCAGGCGCTGTCGAGCAAGGCGATCAGCGTCGCCGCGTGCAGAAAGCCATTGCCCGCCAGATGGTGGTTCTGGATGGTGAAGCCGCCCTCCACCAGCCCGCGCTCGGCCAGCGACCATTCCATGCCGAGATGCTGCGGCAGGGTGCCGACATGCCGCGCCGCAATCATCGCCAGTCCTGACATGTCGCCCTCCATGTTTGAACGCCCTCAGGCCCTGCTGGGGACCATGCGCCGGGTTTGTCGCAGGACACCGCCGTCACGCCACGCCGCGGATGCGCGGGAGGACAGGCCCGATGCGTCCCAGCTTAACCGCCCGCCGCCGGGAAGGGCTTCACGATCTGGCAATAGCGCCTGGACCCGCCTGCGCAGCCGCTGACCCATCCGCGCCCTGAGCTGTCCCGTGGCGAGCGCTCGCCAGGGCCGCCTTGCGAAAGGCGCGCCGCAACTGGCGTCAATCGTCGAGCGCCAGCACCATGAACAGCGAATTGGGGTCGGCCCTGTAGTCGCCGAACGGTCCGGTCTCGGCGAAACCATGGCGCAGATATAGCTCCACCGCCGGGCGGAAATAATCCCACGACCCCGTCTCCAGCCAGACCTTGCGCACGCCCTGGTCACGGGCGTCGGCGATCAGGTGACGCAGGATCTGGCCGCCGACGCCGCGCCGCCGCAACGCCTCGACCACATACATGGATTTCACTTCTGCATGCGCGCCATTGAATCGCTTCCACGCGCCAACGCCAAGCAACGCGCCCTGATCCCACATCGACCAGAAGCGGATCTCCGGTCGCTGCAGGCCGGCGATGTCGAGCGCATGGGCGCTGCCAGGCGCGGTATTGGCATAAGCAGCGTCAAAATGCGCCCGCAAAGCGGCGATTACCCGGGCGTCTTCGAACACCCCAAGACGGAACATCATCAACGACCTCCCGCATACCAAATTTGCGTCGCTGTAGCCGCGACTTCGCCTGTCTTCAGCGTCAGTGCGCTCAACAGCATCATAGAGAATATCTGAGGCGAACTGCATCACATCTCGCTTTGCCTGCAACGTCCCTGGCGAACACAGAACGACAGGCAAATCCGCGCATCAGATGGGCCCCATGCAAGCAAGCGTCATCACAACCATTGACACCGGCCTTCAATATGTGGAGCCAGACGGTGACAGACCTGCGCGGCCGTCTCCGCACGCGCAATCGACCAATGCACGGCGCCCGGCCAAAGCCGCTCGACCGCTACTGATGGCGCATGATGATTGACGTTTCAGCCTTCCTCTCGTTCACGATCGCAGTGTCTTTGCTGCTCGGCGGCAAGCTGATCACCATGCAGGCGCCGTTATTGCAGCGCTACAGCATCCCCGAGGCGGTGACGGGCGGCATTTTGTGCGCGGTCGCGGTCGGGCTGATCTATGCTTTCACCGGCCAGAAGGTGCAGTTCAGCCTCAACGCTCGCGACTTTCTGCTGCTGATGTTCTTCGCCTCGATCGGCCTGAGTTCTGACCTGCGCTCGCTGCTCAGCGGCGGCAGGCCGCTGCTGATCCTGCTGGCGCTGGCCACCGGCTTCATGCTGCTGCAGAACGTGCTCGGGGTCGGCATCGCCGGGGCATTCGGGCTGGAGCCTTTGGCCGGACTGATGGTCGGCTCGATCTCGCTCACCGGCGGGGTGGGCACCACTTTGGCCTGGGCGCCGATCTTCCGGGAGCAATTTGGCGTCGCCAACGCCATGGAGCTCGGCGTCGCCGCCAATACGGTCGGGCTGATCGCCGCCTGCGTCATCGGCGGCCCGATGGCCACCTGGCTGATCAGCCGTCACCATCTGCGCGCCGCCAAGGAGCAGCCGCTCGACGTCGGCGCGCGCAACGTCAATCCGCCGCCGCTTGAGCATTTCAGCGTGTTGTGGGCGCTGCTGGTGATCAATGTCACCATCATGCTCGGCATGGGTCTGCACAGCCTGATCGCCAAAGCAGGCGTGACCCTTCCCGCCTTCGTCAGCTGCCTGATGGCCGGCATCATCGTGCGCAACGTCACCCCGGCCTTCGCCAAGCGGCGGCTCAACCAGATCTGGCCAGGCATGCGCCAGGGCATGGCGCTCATCTCGGACATCGCGCTTGGCCTGTTCCTGATCATGGCGCTGATGGGCCTGCAATTGTGGGAGCTTGGCGGCGTGCTCGGCTTCATCCTCGTGGTGCTGGCGCTGCAGATCGGCCTGACCGTGCTGTGGACGCTGCTGGTGGTGTTTCCGGCCATGGGCAAGGATTATGAAGCGGCGGTGGTCTGCTCCGGCTTTGGCGGCATCACCCTGGGCTCCACCGCCACCGCCATCGCCAATATCACCGCCGTGGCCCAGCAACATGGCGCGGCCCACCGGGCCTTCATCATCGTGCCGCTGGTCTGCGGCTTCTTCATCGATCTGGTGAACGCGGCGGTGATCACCGCTTTCATCGCCGTGATGGGTTGATACCAGAACCCGGTGAGTATGACTCATCGGGTTCTGGTTAAGCCCATGCGGCGTCTGAGCATTTCAGGATGCGGATGCGTCAGCATCGTCGCATCCTGGTATGACGCCTTTGTTCTGAGGCGCATGCCCTGACGGCAAATTTCAAGCGAGGGATGCCGCCTGACCTTGGCGCGTCGGCGCGCCGCTCGCCCTGTCGCTGCTCGCCTTGCGCGCCTCAGCCGCGCGCCATGGCGTCGCGCACCATGGCGTCGCGCACGGCGACGGCCACATCGGTGAAATCGGTGAACAGGCCGTCGACGCCCAGCGCCAGCAAGGCGCGCACTTCCGCCGCTGCATCGCCATGGTAATCGCCGGCCAGAAACTGTGGCTCGCTGCGCACGGTCCAGGTGATCACCCCGAGCCCTGCCGCATGCGCGTCGCGCACAACGCCACTGGGCGGTAGGGTCATGCGCGCGCCCTCGCCTTCCATCTCCACCGCAAGCCCATCCGACGCCGTGGCGGCGCGGGTCGGAATCAGCCAGCGCTTCCACGGCGCGATGTAGTCGGCCCAGTTGCGCGCCTCGGCCAGCCCCTGCGGCGTCAGCAGATCCGCCCAGCTGCGGCTGTCACCGGCCAGACGCCAGTCAAAGGGCCCGCGATTGTGCGGATCGAGCGTCATGGCCCCCTTGGCGTCGCAGCCGTCGCCATCGACCAATTGCAGCAATTTCACCCCAAGCCGGCGGCGCAACCAGCGCAGATTGGCGGTCTCGAAACTCTGGATGATCACGGGCGCATCTGGCCCGGTCCAGCCAGCCTCGGCCAGCGCCGCCACAAGGGGCTGCTCAAGTCCGAGCCCCAGTTCGTCGTGCCAGGATGGGTGCTTGGTCTCGGGGGCAACGCCGATCACGCGGCCAAGCCGCGCCGCCGCCTGCTGGGCCAGCGCAATCACCTCAGCGAAGCTCGGGATCAGATACAGATCGTTATGCGACTGGTCGCGCCACGGCATCGGCTGGCGGGCGCGCAAGCTGCGCAGCTCGGCGAAGCTGAAATCGCAGGCAAACCAGTCGGTGACGCTTACCCCATCCAGCAGCAAGGTGCGCCTGCGATCGGCGAAGGCGGGATGATCGGCCACATTGGTGGTGGCCCCGAGCTTCGGCTCATGCCGGGCGACCAGCACGCCGTCGCGGCTACACACCAGATCGGGCTCGATATAATCCGCGCCCAGCGCGATCGCCCGCTGATAGCCTTCGAGCGTGTGGTCAGGCAGATAGCCGGAGGCGCCCCGATGGGCGATGATCAACGGTCGCGTCATTTTACGCCCTCCGGTTCGCCATGCTGCGGCCTGTATGCAGCTTGAGCCCCATGCCTACGTTCAGGCAAGTGGCCATGGCGACAGACCCGTCGCTGGCAACGGCGCTGGCAAGGGGCTCGCAAGAGTGCTGGCAAGCATGCTGGCGAGGGCGCGCACAAGTGTGGGCGCATATTCCCGGCGCCAGGGCGCCTGCGCGTGAAGCGGACAGGCAAAAGGCCGGGCGAACCCGGCCTTGTCGAGGATGTGTAGCTGGATGGCGCCAGATGCTGGGCGCTGATTACGCCACCGACTTCAGATGGCGCGACAGCACGTCGGCGATGGCGTGGTCGTCGAGGCCGCGGGCGCGCAGATCATCGGTGAAGGCCTGGACGTTGAAATCGCCAACCTTGCGCTCGGACGGGTTCTGCTGCGGCTCAGTGACCATGCGGAAGTTGAACGGACGCTCCGGCGCCTCGAACACTTCGTAATGAATCAGGTCCTCGACCTGATTGCCGGCGCCGTAGGTCAGCACCTTGGGCCGCATCGAATACAGCTCGGTCTCCTGCACGAAGGCCGAGGCGCAGATGATCAGCTGGTCGCCCTTCTGGCAGTTGCGCGCGGCGGCGCCGTTGAGCACGCAGGCGCGCGAGCCTGGCTCGCCATAAATCACATAGGTGTAGAAGCGCGCGCCATTGGCCTTGTTGAAAATATCAACGAACTCCAACGGGCGAATGCCAGCCTGGGTGCACTGGTCGGGATCGAGCGTAATGGAGCCGTGATAATCCAATTCGGCGCCCGTTACGCGAATTCCATGCAGCTTGGCCCTGACAACCTGGATCATAGCAAACCTTCCACGGCGTCACGGCAAAGGCGTGCGCCCTGTTTCACCTTCCCGCACATGCAGCAGGCGCGGAAGCGCGGGATATACTTAATATCAACGCGCTTCGCTAGCCTTATCCGCACCGTCACGACGCCTATTCGCGACGGGGGCGTCACGGCATGCCAGATGACGCGGCGACGCCGTTGACAGGTGATCGGTGTGCCAGGCCGCAGATCCGGGGGGCGGTTGCGCTGCCACGCAGTGGAGGCCCGCCGCCGCGCCTCTTTAGCCGCCGCGCTGGGCCCGGTCCTTTTGGTTCTGGCTGGTGATCAGCTCCCGCGCCTTGCGCCAGTCGTCATCCGACCACTCGCGCAGCGCCATGTAAAAATTGCCGCCGGTGGCGAGCCCCTGGGCGCCGTCGAGGGCGATGGTCTCGCCTGTCAGCCAGTTGCAGCCGTCTGACTGCAGGAAGCTGGCGAGGTTCTGCAATTCGGCGAAGGTTCCGGTGCGGCCCATCGGGTTGACCTTCGACGAACGGTCGCCAGGCGTCGCGCCGGGATTGAGCCGGGCGCTCATGCCTTCGGTGGGGATTTCACCCGGCGCGATGGCGTTGAGGCGGATGCCATAATGGCCCCATTCGGCGGCCAGTGACTGGGTCATGACATTGACCGCCGCCTTGCTCATGGCCGAGGGCACGACATAGGGGCCGCCATTGCGCACCCAGGTGGCGAGAATGGAAATCACCGAGCCAGGCAGCTTCCGGGCGATCCAGCGCTTGCCGACCGAATGGGTGACGTAAAACGTGCCATGCATGACGATATTGGCGATGGCGTTAAAGCCGCCTGGCGTCAGCTCCTCGGTGCGTGAGATGAAATTGCCGGCGGCGTTATTGATCAGGCCGGTCAGTGGCGGGCCATCGCGAAAAATCTCCTCGACCATGGCGTCCACCGCGTTGAAGTCGCGGATATCGACGCCATAGCTATCCACCCTGCCGCCATGCCGTTCCGTCAGCTCGCGCGCCGTGTCATCGAGCACGCCCTTGCGCCGGCCACAGATCACCACATCGGCGCCCAGCTGCAGAAAGCCCTCGGACATCGCCTTGCCGAGGCCGGTGCCGCCGCCGGTGACCAGAATACGCTTACCCTTGAGCAAATCCTTGCTGAACATCGCGTCCTCCCTTGCCCGCCGGCGTTGGGGCCGTCGACGCCAAGGCGCCCGCCCACATGGCCCAGGCCTGCTGGCCCGGCTCCGGTCGATGCTCGAGAATGACACCGCGCCTGCGCCGCCGCCGCAAGCGTTTTCCACGCCCGCGCCGCGCGTCTCCATCAGCGTGGAAGACGAATTGGCAAGGATGAGCCGCCCAAATTTGACCCGCCGGTGCGCCTGCCTGCCCCCCACCTCTCCGCCGTCATGCCCGTGCTCGTCACGGGCATCCACGGTTGCGCGGATCCGGGCGCAGTCGCGCCGGATGACAGGCGATGGCTGGCGATTGCGGCGAACAAAGACGTGGATGCCCGTGACGAGCACGGGCATGACGTGGTGGGGTGGGAGCTGGGCGCGCTAACCCCCGCGCTCCAATGCGCAGTCGCGGCAGGCTGTCGCAAGCTGCGGCCCGAGCCATCGCTATCCCCGGCCATCGCCACCACGACGCCGCGCCCCACCTCCCCGCCGTCATGCCCGTGCTCGTCACGGGCATCCACGGTTGCGCTGATGACGGGCGTAGTCGCGTCAAATGACTGGCGACCGGCCAACGATGGCGACGTCCAAAAACACAAATGCCCGTGACGAGCACGGGCATGACGCATGTGAGAGGGAGCCAGGCGGGCCAGCTCCCCGGGCGTTTGGGATTGTTCAGCTGCTGGCGCGGGCCTCGTCGCGCAGCACATTCTTGAGCACCTTGCCAGCGGCGGAGAGCGGCAGGGCGTCGCGGAACTCGTAGCTGCGCGGGACCTTGTAGCCGGCGATGCGTTCGCGCACCCAGGCCGACAGCTCGTCTGGCGTCGCCGCAGCGCCTGGCTTCAGCACCACCACGGCGTGCACGGTCTCACCCCATTTTTCGTGCGGGCGCGCCACCACGGCGACCGAAGCCACCGCCGGATGGGTCGACAGCGCGCTCTCCACTTCGGCGGAATAGACGTTCTCGCCGCCGGTGATGATCATGTCCTTGATGCGGTCGACCACATAGACATAGCCGTCGGCGTCCATGCGGCCGGCGTCGCCGGTGTGCATCCAGCCGCCACGCAGTGCCTCTGCGGTCTCCTCCGGCCGCCCCCAATAGCCCAGCATCATATTGGGCCCGCGCACCACGATCTCGCCGGTGTCGCCGAGCGCCACTTCATTGTCCTGAGGATCAACGATCTTGACCTCGGTGACCATCGACGGGCGGCCCGCCGAGCGGTGGTGACCGCGCTCGCGATGCGCGCCCGTATGCTCCGCCGGGCGCAGCTGGGTGGCCACCGGGCTGAGCTCGGTCATGCCATAGGCCTGGCTGTAGCCGACATGCGGCATGGCGGCCATGGCGCGGTCGAGCAGCGCGTCGGTGATCGGCGAGGCGCCATAGGTGACGTTCTCCAGCGAGCTGAGGTCAGCCGTGGCGAACTCCGGCGCATCGAGCAGCATCTGCAGCATGGTCGGCACGAGGAAGATGTTGTTCACGCCATGAGCGCCGATGGCGGCGAGCGTGCCGGCGGGGGTGAAGCCTGGCAGGAACACCATGCGGCAGCCATTGATCAGATTACCGAACACCGAAGTCAGGCAGCCGACGTGGAACATCGGGGCGACCATCAGGCCGACGCCGCGCGGCGCGCCCTCGCCCATACCGGCATAGCTGAGCGCCGACGACATCAGATTGTTGTGGCTCAGCATCACGCCCTTGGGCCGGCCCGTGGTGCCGCCGGTATAGAGCACGCCTGCCAGCTCATCACCGCGCCGACCCACATCGGCGATGGGCGTGGCGGCAGCGATCAGATCGTCAAGATTTGGCAGATCCTCCGGGCCCTTGCCCTCGCCGGAACGGATCAGCGTCACCTTCACAGTGGCCCTGGCCACCGCCTCGCGCGCCTGGGCGAGGAACATGTCGTCGGCGATCAGCACGCGGGTGTCGCAATCATCGAGCGAGAACGCCACTTCCGCCGCCGACCAGCGGATATTGACCGGGTTGATGACGCCGCCCGCCCAGGGTGTGGCCATCAGATAATGCATATAGGCGTCGGAGTTCGGCGCGAACATCGCCACGCGATCGCCTGGCGTTATGCCAAGGCCCTGGAGCACGGCGGCGAAACGGGCTACGCGCGCGCCGGTCTCCCGCCAGCTCAGCTGACGGTCGCCGTTGATGGAGGCAATGGCGTTGGGTTGCACGCGCAGGGCGCGGTGCAGCGGCTGGGTCAGATACATGGCAAGCCCCGATGGAAGGTCTGGATTGTTATGATGTTGGCCCTGCGCCAGTGATCCGGCCAACCGGTTACACTGGCGCACGGGCATCTCGCGAAAAAAAGGCGTCCGGCCCCGGCGCGCCGGCGCCGCGGTGGGGCACGCGCCCGCCCGTGGCGTTGTCGACTTATCCGCTGGCGTGAGTCACGCAGCTGGCGACGTCTGCGACTTCTGCGCCTGCGCCTGCGCCTGCGCCGCCTGCGCTGCGAAGCGCTGCTTCATGCGCTCCGCCACTTCGGCCAGCGCATTGAGCGGCCGGATCATGATCTCAAGCTCGGTGATCAGCCCCTGATCATTGAGCCTGAAGCGGTCGATGCCGCGCAATTTGTGTTCACCGACATTGGCCTCGAACAGCAGAATGACGCCATCGTCACTGATCCACTGGTCGACGTAACGGAAGTTCTCGAACACCGCCAAAGCGTTGCACACCACCGCGACCGCGTAGGGCTTCGACGGCTTCGCGCCATAAAAGGCTGGCGACATCAGCACGGCGTCATCGGCGAAGAACGCCTCCGCTCCCGCCGCATCATGTTGCAACGCCCATTGCTTCCAGCGTTGCACGAAATCAGCGGCGATGGCCGCCCGATCCTTGTCCGACATTGGACGCCTCCCCTTGTCCCCAATGCGCCAGCGAAAGGCCGCAGAACAGCCCGAGATTCCGGCGGCATAAGCAATGCCGGTTCAACGACAGGCGGCAAGCGTGGCGTGCGCCATAAACTTGTGTTTTTGCGCCAAGTAAGCCAGCATGCGCCAGGCCGCCCAAAGCGGGCCTGCCCATGGGCAGGTCCAGGGCGCCGCCGCCGTCTGCGGGGCGGCCCGCCGGGCCGTTGGCCGGCAGGCCCAGGACGCGCCCAATGTTGCTCTCGCTGTACCGCAAGATATCCGTATCGCCGCAGAGCATCCGCGCCATGGCCGAATTGCTGGCCGAGGTCGGCATCGACGCCGCCCCGGCCTACGCCGCCGCCGGGGTCAGCGCTGAATCTGCCGCCAATCCATTGGCCAGCGTCAGCGGCGCGGCGGAGCTGGCGTTTCAGGAAAAATTTGTCGAGCTGACCGCCGGACAGCGCCACCTCTGGCTGGAGCTGGGCCTGCGTTCACGGCTGCTGCTGCATGGGCCGTTTGGCGCGGCGGTGATGACGGCGCGCACCCTGCGCGCCGCCATGGAAACCGCCGGCAGCCTCGCCTGGATGCACCATTCGCTGGCGCTGTACCGGATGGAGATTGACGGCCCCATTTGCACCTTGCGGATGAATCTCGACCAGACGCCGCCGCATATGCGCGAGTTCACCGCCCTGCGCGACGCGCCCACCACCACCGATCTGCTCAATCTCATCTGGGGCGGTCGCTTTCCATTTGGCAGCATCGTCATCACCACCACCGGCGCGGTGCAGACTGGCGTGCGCAAGCCCGAGGCCATGCAGGTGCTGCGCGGCGAGCCAGGCGCTGTCTGGACCTGGCCGAGCGAATTGCTGGACCAGCGACTGCCAGCCTCAGACCGGCGCTCGCATGAGGCGGCGCTGCGTCAGGCCGCCTCGTTGCTGCAACAGGCGAAGTCGTCTGGCGACAGTCGCGACCTCACCAGCCGCATCTGCGCCCTGCTGCACGCCGACGGCCCTGGCCTCAGTCTCGCCGAGGTGGCGACGCGCCTCAATATGAGCGCCCGCACCCTGCAGCGCCGGCTGGGCGAGGCCGGGGTCAACTTCCGGCAATTGCAGGGCCAGGAGCGGATGAACGGCGCCAGACGCCTGCTGCGCGACACCGATCTACCCGTGGCCGAAATCGCCTGGCGGCTGGGCTATACCGAGACCTCGGCGTTCAACCACAGCTTTCGCCGCGCCTTCGGCATGAGCCCCCGCGCCTGGCGACACAGCGTGGCGCTGAGCGCCCGCACCGGCCAGAACGCCGCGCCGTTAGCTGACGATTGACGCGAGGCCCCTGGCGCTTGCGACAGGCCAGCACCTTGATGGGCAGCCCCAGCTGATCATCGCCAGATTTCACCAGCTGGCGCCCGGCCATACCATTCCGATCGAACATATCACGCGCACAATACTGCATCCGCATGCGCGAATTGCAGACCAATGACCGCTACAGGGCTGATTTCACGGCGTGCCCCTATCGCCAGCCACGGTCGTGGCCGCCAAGGCCAGCCGGTGTTGGGCGCGCCAACATCGCCACAAGACTGGCATGAAAAATTATTCTACACACGCTATGGCGAACGGACTAAAATTCCACGCCATGCGCCGTAATAAATAGTTTTAATCACTTCTTTGTGCGTGCATTATTTGCGACAACCATTCTGGAAAGTGTTTTGCGGCGCTGGACGGGGAGCGAAGCCCTCGCCGGGTCAGGCGTCGCGTCCGGCCATTTGGCCGCCACCGGTCACATCGGCGCTGGCGCAGCTGAGCTTAAGGCTGTCGCCGCCCATTTGACCGGCGTTTTGCCCCACGGGGCGCAAGGCGCTGGCGGCTCAAGGCGCAAGCAAGCGGGGGGTTCCCATGTCGATGTCATTTACCGCAATTATCCGTCACACGGCCGCCGCCGCCGTGCTGGCCATCGCCGCCACCGCCATCTCGGCGCCGGCCTTCGCCGCCACCGACAAATCGGCCGCCGCCGCGGTCGCCAAGGTTGATCCGGCCGCCGCTCACAACGCGCTTGTCACCACTGACTGGCTGGAGAAGAACCTCGACAACCCCAAGCTGCGCATCATCGAGGTCAGCGTTGATCCCGGCCTGTTCGAGCGCGGCCACATCCAGGGCGCGCAGAACATCAACTGGCACACGGATCTGGTCGACACGGTGCGGCGCGACATCGCCAGCCCGGAGAAGTTCCAGGAGCTGCTGCGCAAGCTCGGCGTCGACAAGGACACCACCGTGGTCCTGTATGGCGACAACAATAACTGGTTCGCCGCCTGGGGCGCCTGGGTGTTCGACATCTATGGCCTGCGGGACAATGTGAAGCTGCTCGATGGCGGTCGCAAGAAGTGGGAGCTGGAGCAGCGCCCACTGTCGACCTCGGTCGCCACCGTCGCCCCGTCGAAGATCGATATCTCGGGCCAGAACAAGAGCCTGCGCGCCCGCCTGCCGGATGTGCTCGCCTCGGTGGAGAAGAAGAGCAACGCCACCATCCTCGACATCCGCGCGCCAGATGAGTTCAACGGCAAGATCATCGCCCCGCCCGGCGTGCAGGAACTGGCCATCCGCGCCGGCCACATCCCCGGCTCGGTCAATGTGCCATGGGGCAAGGCGGTGAACGCCAAGGACGGCACGTTCCTGCCGCTCGACGAACTGAAGAAGGTCTATGCCTCAGTGGGCATTGACGGCTCGAAGCCGGTGATCACCTCGTGCCGCATCGGCGAGCGCTCCAGCCACACCTGGTTCGTGCTGTCGCGCCTGCTCGGCTATGACGCCGCCAATTACGATGGTTCGTGGACCGAATATGGCAATGTCGTCGGTCTGCCGATCAACAATCCGGCGGGCACGGTCTGGGGCGGCAAATAAGCCGTCAGACTGACGCCGCTACATTTGAGGGCCCGCGCCATCGCGCGGGCCTTTCGCCGTTGACCTGACGTCGCCGCATGCGGCGGCGTCCCATGCCTGCGCCCTCGCCGATCTGGATCACTCGCCATGACCATCGCCTCGCCCGCGCCAGCCGCTGGCGCTCCCGCCAATCCGTCGCCTTCCGGCGCCGCATCCGCCGCCTCGCCTGCCCTGACGCAGTTGCCAGACTGGCGGCCATCGCCGCTCGCAGTCGTCGTGGCGCTGGCGGTCATCGCCGCGCTCATCGCCGGCGTCTTCGCCCTTGGCCAGCAGCCGGGCCCTGGCGCGCAATTGCAATTGTCGCTGGCGCTTGGCGCATTGTTCGGCCTGGTTCTGCAGCGCTCGCGCTTCTGCTTCCAGTGCATCTGGCGCGACTGGCTCGACAAACGCGACCCATCGGGTCTCTTGGCGATCATCGCCGCCCTCGCCGTCGGCGTCGCCGGCTATACGCTGATCTTTGGCGCATGGCTGCCCAATCCGTCCGGGACCCGCCTGCCGCCCACCGCCCATATTGGCCCGGTTGGCCCGGCGCTGGTCGTCGCCGGGCTCGCCTTTGGCGCTGGCATGGCCCTGTCCGGTTCGTGCATCAGCGCGCACATCTACCGGCTGGGCGAAGGCTCGCCAACCTCGCCCTTCGCGCTGGGCGGCGTGGTGATTGGCTTTGTCCTGGGCCTGATGAGCTGGAACAGCATTTACCTGCTCAGCATCTCCGAGTCGCCGGTGCTGTGGCTGCCGCATCATCTCGGCTATGGCGGGGCGCTTACCCTGACCTTGCTGACGCTCGGCGCGCTGGCGTTCTGGCTGTTGCGCTACCGCAAGCCGGCGCAGGTCGGGCCTTCCACCCCCTATCATACCGTCTTCGTCCAGCGCTGGCCGGCGTGGGCTGGCGGCCTGCTGGTCGGCGTCATTGGCGTCGCCGCTTATCTGCGCATCAGCCCGCTCGGCGTCACGGCGGAAATCGGCTCACGCTCACGGCAACTCGCATCGTCCTTTGACTGGCTGCCGGAGCGGCTTGAGGGGCTGGATGGCTTTCGCGGCTGCGCCACCGTGGTGCGCGACGCCTTGCTGACCAACAATGGCCTGTTCATCCTCGGCATCGTCGCCGCATCGTTCGCCGCCGCGCTGCTCGCCGGCGCCTTCCGCCCGGCGTGGCCCAGCGCCTCGCAGATGGTCCGCGGCGTCATCGGCGGCGTCCTGATGGGCTGGGGCGCACTGATCGGCCTCGGCTGCACCATCGGAGTGTTGCTCTCGGGCATCTCCGCCGGGGCGCTGTCGGGCTGGGTGTTCGGCGCAGCCTTGCTCGTCGGCGGAACCGCCATGACCTGGGCTGGGCGCAAGGCCGGGTTCCTCAGCTAGGCGCGCAGTTCGGGCGCCGGCAAGCGGCGCTCGCTATTTGCGCGACACATACAATAATGGCGGCCAGCTGGCCGCCATATCCGTCTTTGTCAGGCTTTGGAGCTAACCCATGCTGGTTGCTTCAGGCGCCGTCAGATCACCGGAATCGCCGTCTCCGATTTCAGCCGTTCGAGGGCGAAGCGCGACACCACATTCTTGAGATTGCCGGCGGCGATGATGCGTCGGTAGACCTCGTCATATTCGGCCATGTCGCGCACCACCACGGTCGCCAGATAATCGACGTCGCCAGCCATCCGGTAGAACGACAGCACCTCCGGCATCTGGCGCAAGGCGTCGGCGAAGCGGCGGATCTCCGCTTCGGAATGCTCGCCAATCTGCATTGAGACGAACACGGTGACGCCATAGCCGAGCATCTCATGATCGAGCAGCGCCACCCGCTTGCGGATCACCCCCGCCGCCTCCAGCCGCTGGATCCGCTTCCAGCACGGCGTCGGCGACAGGCCCGCCTCATCGGAGATTTCAGCGATGGTCAGCGAGGCGTCGCGTTGCAACGCCCGCAGGATACGCCGGTCGATGGCGTCGAGTTTCGGCGCCGCTGCGCGCGGCGCGCTGCGCGTGCTGTCCCGGTTGCTGGCCAGATCCGCCATGACGAGTGCCCCTGTGCGACGTCAGTCCGACCATGGCACTGGGCAAAGCGGGGGGCTTCACCGGGCACGGCCAAATTCACATTGTTTGACGAGTTAATATGCCAATATACATATGAAGTTGCATATTTGACAATATCATTATCTATGGATGTGAAATATACCCTCCCTTCCCCCGTTCGCTGCACAGCCGGCTCGTCCAGCAAGGCGCGCGCCGTCCTGCCCGTCAGGCGCAGCCCCCCGCCCGCTGCGCGCTGGCGGCGCCAGAAGCGGAACCATGGCCATTGCTGCTGCGTTAAACCGGTAACCAGGCCGTTAATGGCCAAGCGGATGATTTCGCTGAATAGTCGCAACCCAGTTTGGGGCCAGTCGGGGGACTTGGGGCTTTGACCAAATACAATGACGCTACGAGGCGCCTGTCGCCGGCGTCGGTTTCGGCCGTTGCCAGCCTGAAGCGCAAACCTGGCCGCCCGCCACGGGACAACGCGGAGCATGACGATACTCGCCTGCAGCTGACGCAAGCCGCCGCGCGCCTGTTCGCCAGCAAGGGGTTTGATGCGGTGAGCACCGCCCTGATCGCCAGCGAGGCTGGCATGGCGCAGTCCATGGTGCATTATCACTTTGGCTCAAAGGAGCTTCTGTGGCGCGCCGCCGTCGACTGGCTGATGCGCCGTCGCGGCGACGCCATCGCCCTGCGCGGCCCCGAGCGCCAGGACATGTCGGTGGCGGCCGATCCGCTCATTGATCTGCGCATCAAGATCTGGAAACTGGTGGCGGCCAGCGGCGACGAACCGGACCTGGTGCGAATCGTCATGCATGAGGCGATCAGCAACAGCGAGCGCTACGACTGGTTCTTCGCCCACTACGTCAGCAGCACGCTGCAGGCGATCGAGAGCGCCATCGCGGCCGCCCAGTCCGCTGGCTCCCTTGGCCATATCAAACCCGAAGCCGCGGCGCGCATCATCACCGCCGCAGCCACCATGACGCTTGGTTTCGCCACATCCGGGATGGACGACGCCGAGCAATACCCAGCCTATGTCGAGATGATCACTGATCTGCTGTTTCAGGGGCTGATTGGTCTCGACGCCAGCAGGGCGCCCCCAGCCGCCTGACAGCCGGACCAAAAGCCCCCCGCGCATGTCGCACGTCGGCGAGGGCGCAAACCGGCCATTTCCGAACTCACTCCTCAACCCGATGCGCATGCTTCCTCGGGTTCTGGTTCAGCCCGTACGGCGAGTGAGCATTTTTGGTCGCGGATGCGTCAGCATCGTCGCGGCCCGGCGTCAGCCTCGCCCCCGCCATGCCCGGCCCAGTTCCTCGCGTCTTGCGCTGCGCGCCTGGCCCCCTGCTGGCGACGACGCTGGACGCTCCACCGCGCTTCCGTGCACACTTCCAGAAAAGCAGCCATGGTCATCGCGCGCCTTGCATTGGGCGCGCCATGACGCGGAGTGCATGAAAAGAACATCGCAAGGGAGGACAGCCATGACCGGGGCGGAAACGGCGCAGGTTGGCGCAGGTTCAGACAGACTGGCGGACGCCACTGATATGCATGTGCTGGTGGCCGGCGCCTCTGGCCTGGTTGGCCACGCCGCCATCCAGCACTTCCGCGATGTGCTTGGCGTCAAGGTCACGGCGCTGTCGCGGCGACCGCCGCCGGACGACCATGGCGCGCGCTTCCTGTCGCTTGACCTCACCGACGCCAATGCCTGCGCCGCCGCCGCCGCCAGCCTCGGCGACGTCACCCATGTGGTCTATGCGGCGCTGTATGAGAAGCCAGAGCTGATCGACGGCTGGCGCGACGCCGAGCAGATCGCCGTCAACGCCGCCATGCTGCGCAATCTGATGCTGCCGCTGGCCAAAGCCGCGCCAGGCCTGCGCCACATTACTCTGTTGCAGGGGGCCAAGGCCTATGGGGCCCATGTGCGGCGCATGAACCTGCCGCCGCGCGAGGATCGCGATGAGGCCCATGACATCGCCAATTTCTACTGGGAGCAGGAGAACTGGCTGCGCGCCGCCTGCGAGCGGCATGGCTGGGGCTGGACCATCTGGCGGCCGCAGATCATTTTCGGCCTGTCATTTGGCAGCGCCATGAATCCGATCTCCGCCATCGGCGCCTGGGCGGCGCTGCTGCGTGAACGCGGCGAGCCGTTGTATTTCCCTGGCGGCCTTAGCGGCAATGTCCTGCAGGCGGTGGACGCTGACCTGCTGGCCCGGGCCATCGCCTGGGGCGCCACGAGCGCCATGGCCCGCGACCGCATCTTCAACATCACCAATGGCGATGTGTTCGTCTGGGCCAATGTCTGGCCGGCCATCGCCGCAGCGTTGGGCATGGCGGCTGGCGAACATCGCCCCAGCAGCCTCGCCGATACGCTGGCCGGCGCGGGCGACGCCTGGGAGGCGATCTGCCGTCGTTACCGGCTGTCGGCGCCGCCGCTAGCCGATTTCGTCGGGGCCTCGGCGCAATATGTCGACTATCTGATGGCGCGCAACGCCAGCGGCGGCCCCAAGGTGTCGATCATTTCCGACATTCGCCGCCATGAGGCCGGATTCGGCGAGGTGATGGACACCGAGGCCATGTTCCGCAAATGGTTCGCCGAGTTTCGCGCCGCCCGGCTGTTGCCTGGCCTGCCCGGCTGACGCAGTCTGCTCGCGCCTTCGCACTCCTCGCCCTTGACTGGCGCGGCGCGCCGCCGGTCGCGGCGCCCGAACGACAGGAAGCCTCGCCGTGAAATATGTAAAATTTGGCGCAACCGGTCTCGACGTCTCGCGCATCTGCCTCGGCTGCATGACCTATGGCGCGCCCGAGCGCGGGGCCCATCCCTGGACCATGGATGAGGAGGCCAGCCGCCCGCTGATCCGCAAGGCGGTGGAGATGGGCGTCAATTTCTTCGACACCGCCAACGCTTATTCGGATGGCACGTCGGAAGAGATCGTCGGCCGGGCGTTGAAGGACTTCGCCCGCCGCGACGAGATCGTGCTCGCCACCAAGGTGTGCCTGCGCATGCGCAAGGGCCCCAACGGCGCCGGCCTGTCGCGCAAGGCGATCATGCAGGAGGTGGACGCCAGCCTGCGCCGCCTCGGCGTCGATTACATCGATCTCT
Organism: Camelimonas sp. FR25; assembly: GCF_059740505.1. NCBI lineage: Bacteria > Pseudomonadati > Pseudomonadota > Alphaproteobacteria > Hyphomicrobiales > Chelatococcaceae > Camelimonas > Camelimonas sp. FR25. The sequence continues at coordinate 50,507 of NZ_JCAWFG010000017.1, forward strand.
ACCAGATCCACCGCTGGGATTATGGCACGCCGATTGAGGAGACGCTGGAAGCGCTGCACGACGTGGTCAAGGCCGGCAAGGCGCTGCATATCGGCGCCTCCTCCATGTACGCCTGGCAGTTCAGCAAGGCGCTCTATACCTCCCGCCTCAATGGCTGGACCGAATTCGTCTCGATGCAGAACCACCTCAATTTGCTGATGCGCGAGGAGGAACGCGAGATGTTGCCGCTGTGCGCCGATCAGGGCGTGGCGGTGATGCCATGGAGTCCGCTGGCGCGCGGTCGCCTGACCCGCGACTGGGACCAGAGCAGCCATCGCCAGGACACCGACGTGTTTGGCGGCACGCTCTACACGACCAGCGAGGACAGTGACCGCCGCATCGTCGCCGAAGTGGCGCGCCTCGCAGATGCGCGCGGCGTGTCCCGCGCCCAGATCGCCATGGCCTGGCTGCTGCAGAAGCCTGGGGTCACCTCGCCGATCGTCGGCGCCAGCAAGCCGCAGCACCTCGATGACGCCGTCGCGGCGATCGACCTGCAACTGAACGCAGACGAAGTCGCGGCGCTCGAAGCGCCCTATACGCCGCATCCGGTGGTGGGCTTTAGCTGAGCCAGCGGTCTGGCGCGCCGCAAACAGGGACGCCGCGCGTCATCTGCGGCGCATTCCCTTGCGCCGTCCTGATGGCGCTGCGCGCCTGACGTCGCTTGCTCTGCGTAACCGGGCGGAGCCTCATCTTCGCCCCTACGCCGCCCCTGCTGCGGCGAGCATGAGCCCGATCTGGAGCGTTGACGCGGGCGCCGCAGCCGACGCTTCTCCCCTGCAAACGAACTGGGCGTTTCATTTTCCCGCGATAATTCACAACAGCCATTCTCGGCTTGTATCGCCACGACGCCGCCGCTGCCGCTAGCGCCTCAGCCTGCGGTAACCAACTGGGGACAAACAGCCTTTGCCGGCCATGGCGGACGGCGCGGCGCGGTGCGCCGCCTTTCCGGCGACGCTCGCGCCACGTCACGGCGCGCGTTTCTTGGAATAACTCTAAATCATTGAGATTGCGTTCAAATTTCCGCAGGTCTAGTGAACCCCCATGGCGCGGGCATGGTCGAACAATGCGCGCTGGTCATGGCGCGTCTGGCTGGTCCGCCTGATCTTAACAATGACGCATGACTGCAATGGCTTGGCGGTCTGGGCTTGGCGGTCTGGGCTTGGCGGTCCGGTCCCGGGTTCAGAGCGGCGCGCCAGGGTTGCGCACCGTTCGGCGAGGGCCATCTAGGCCACCGCACTGCCCCAGCGGCACACATGCGCCAGCAGCAAAGGCACGCCGCCTCGCGGGCGGCCGCCGGAAACAGGATCACGTCAGGGCCTTCGCCCCATGGGCTGAGGCGCCGCTGGCGTTTTGAGGGAGTGGGTCGTTTGTCCGCCGTTTCGATGAATTTCGCCTGCGCGTCCGCATCGCGCGCCGCTGTCATCACTGAACGCGCCGCTCCCGCCAAACGGCGCAGCCTGTCGACCACGCTCGCCGCGACCGCCGTCTCCGCCTTGCTGTTCGCCCAGAGTCTTGCGCCCGCCGCCCTCGCCCAAGGCGCCGCGGCGCCGGGGGCTGAAACGGTTGCGCCGCAGGCGCCAGCAGCCGCCCAGCCTGCGCAACCGCAAGCCGCGCCAGCGCAAGTGGCTGCTCCCACTCAGGCTGCCCCCACGCAGGCCGCGCCTGCTCAGGCCGCACAGCCCCAATCTGCGCCAGCGCAGAGCTATCAGGCCCAGCCTGGCGGCTCCGCCCCGGCCCTGCCGCCTGGCCATCCGCCGCTGCCATCGCCGGCGCCGATGCAGGGCAGCGTGCAGCAGCCGGCGGCGCCTGCTCCCACAGCGTCACCGGCCAGGCCCGCGAACGCCGCCACCCTGCCGCATGACCTCTCGGCGTGGGGCATGTTCATGCAGGCCGACATCGTCGTGAAGGCGGTGATGGTGGGTCTGGCCTTCGCCTCGCTCGTCACCTGGACGATCTGGCTCGCCAAGTCGCTGGAGCTGGCGGCGGCCCGCCGCCGCGCCTCACGCGCCGTGCGCGCCCTCAAAGCCTCAGACAGCCTGCCGGATGCGGTCAACAATCCTCACGTGCGCAACGCCGGCGTGGTGGGCGCCATCGCCGCCGCCGCCGCCGAGGAAGAGCGCCTGTCGGACGGTTTGCCCGCCGAGGGCGTCAAGGAACGCGTGGCCATCGCCTTGTCGCGTATCGAGGCCAAGGCTGGCCGCGATATGGCGCGCGGCACCGGCCTTCTGGCCACCATTGGCTCGACCGCGCCGTTCGTCGGTCTGTTCGGCACGGTGTGGGGCATCATGAACTCGTTCATCGGCATCGCCGCCTCGAAGACCACCAATCTGGCCGTCGTCGCCCCCGGCATCGCCGAGGCGCTGCTGGCTACGGCCATTGGGCTCGTCGCCGCTATCCCGGCGGTGATCATCTACAATGTGTTCTCGCGCTCGATCACCGGCTATCGCGCCATGCTGTCGGACGCTTCCGCCCAGGCGCTGCAGCATCTGTCGCGTGACCTCGACCGCCGCGACGCCGGCTTCGTCGTGGCCCAGCGCCGCGCCGCGGAGTAAACGCCATGGCAGTCTCCCTGAAGGAAAGCGGCGACGATCTCGCCGAAGTCTCCGACATCAATGTGACGCCGTTCATCGACGTCATCCTGGTGCTGCTGATCATCTTCATGGTGGCGGCGCCGCTATCGACGGTCGACGTGCCAGTGGACCTTCCGGTGTCCAACGCCCAGACGGCGCCGCGTCCGGAGCAACCGCTGTATCTGTCGGTAAAGAATGACCTTGGCCTTGCGCTTGGCGAGGACGCCGTGGCCCGCGAGCAGCTGCAGGCGACGCTGGACGCCCGCACCCAGGGCGACCGCGAGCAGCGGGTGTTTCTGCGCGCCGATCAGGGCGTGCCCTATGGCGAGCTGATGCAGGTGATGAATCTGCTGCGCAGCGCTGGCTATCTGAAGATCGCGCTGGTCGGCCTTGAGGATACCTCGGGCGCGACCGCCCCTGCCGCTGCGCAACCCGCAGCCGGAGGCGCGCAATGAGCCTGTTCGCTGGACATGGATGGCAGGCGGTGCGTTGGGGCGCCGCCGGCGCCGTGGCGGTGGCCGCGCATTTCGGCGGGGCCTGGGTTGCGATGAACTGGGCCAGCCATCCGGCGCCGCAGGGCGAGCCGCCCGCCGCCGTGATGATAGAGCTTGCCCCTTTGCCCGTCGCCGCCAATAACGCGCCAGAAATGGACATGGCGCCGGGGCCGCAGCAGGCCGAGGCGCAGGAATCCGAGCAGCCGGTGGAATCGAAGGTGGCCGAAAACGAGCCGCCGCCGCCGGAGCCAGAGCCCGAGCCCGTCCCCGAGCCTGAGATCAAGGTTCCGGAGATCGAGAAGCCGGCGGAAGTGATGCTGCCCGTCGCTCCGAAGGTCGATCCGGCCAAGGAGCGCGAGAAGAAGCGCAGGCTGGAAAAGCGCCGCAAGCAGCGTATCGAGGAAGCCCGCGAGCGTAAGGAGCGTGAGCGCGAGCGCGAGAAGGAACGCGCCGCCCGCGCCAGGGCGCGTGACGCCCAGCGTGAGGCTGTCGCCCAGCGCACCAGCGCGCCCTCCGGCGCGCCCGGTCCAACCTCACCCTCGGCGGCCTCTGCCTCGTCCGGCGCCAACGCCTCGGCCATGGCCAGCTGGCGCGGCGCGCTGATGGCGCATCTCAACCGCTACAAGCGCTTCCCCGATGGCGGTGGCTCGGGCGGCACCGTGGCCGTGTCGTTCTCGATCAACCGCGCCGGCGCCGTCACTGGCGCCCGCCTGTCGCGCTCCTCAGGCAATAGCGCGCTCGACAGCGAGGCGGTGGCGCTTGTGCGCCGCGCCAGCCCGGTCCCGGCCCCGCCGGCGCATATCTCGGGCGGCTCGGTGTCGATCTCGGTGCCGATCCGCTACAGCCGCTGACGCCACCGTTAACGCCACTTGCCGCGTGCCCGCGTCGTGCGCGAAATAGCCCGGCGCAGGATGCAGCCGACGATCAGGCCTCCGCCATGGCGGGGGCCTTTTGCTGTGTGCGGCGAGCCCCATATAGCCGCCACAGGGTCAGCCCAAGGCCCACGCCAAGCCCAACGCCGAGCAGCGCGAGGCCAGGCCACAGGCCGCCGCCGAACACCACGCCGTGCATGATCCGGCCCGGGAGCAGCGTGAACAGACCAGTGACGACCAGCGCCAGCACATAGAGCTGCTGCATCGCCCGCCGGTGCGCTTCAATGCGTCCGGCGCGGGCCATGGCGATGGCGTAGACCAGCGTCGCCAGCACCACCAGCGCCAGCAGATGGATCGGGCTCCACCGCCCCCACAACCGGATCTCCGAAATGAACAGGGCAGATATGGCCGCCAGCGCCATCAGCGCCGCCCAGACCCGTCCGGCGATTTTATGGAGGCGATCACCCTTGCGGCGAAACAGCACGACGCCGCCGAGCACGATGGCTCCGAGCGCGCATGCTGCGTGTAGCTGGATAACGGCGGATGACTGAAGCAATGGCGCGAGATGTATGGGCGCGAGCTGCATGGCGCGTTCTCCTGTGACGCCCCTGGCGGCGCGATTGGAAAGCGCTTTGCCCGCAAGTAGCATGCGGCGGAATCCGGATTGCGTCAGAGGCGGGAATACTTCGTGAGCGACACGCCCCTGCATTTCACGATGCGCGAATTGCGCCGCCTGACCGGCGCGCCGCATTTCTGGCTGACCATCGCCGCCATCGGCCTCAGCCTCGGCGTGATCGGCCCGTTCGGAACCTATGGCGCCATGCCGCTCGCCCTGCGGCTTGGCTATTGGCTGCTGGTGACGGCGGCGACCTATCTGGCCGGCCACGCGCTGGTTGCGGCGTTACGGGCCTGGCGCAACGCCGACGCCGCGCCCTCTCCCCTGGTCTGGGCGATGTATGGCGCCCTCGCCGGCGGGCCGGTGGCGGCGCTGGTCTGGTTGCTCAACGCCATGAGTTTTGGCGTGGCGCGCGCCGGGCCCTTCGCGGAACTTGCCGCCGCCGTCATTGCGCTATCAGCCGTCGTCACGCTGCTGGTGGCATTGTTTGAGCGCAAGACAGCGCTGGGCCAGGGTCCCGACGCCAAAAGTAACCCTGGGCGTGATGCCCCCACAGGTGACGGACGTCCGTCCATCGGCGCCGCCCGGTTCGACACGGCGACGCCCAGTCCTGCGACGCCCAGCCCTGCGACGCCCAATCCTGCGACGCCGACACGCCCGCGCATTCTCGACCGTTTGCCGCTGCAGCAGCGCGGCCAGCTCAGCCATATGTCGATGCAGGATCACTATGTCGACGTGCGTACTGATCGCGGCGGCGGTCGGGTGCTGATGCGTTTCAGCGACGCCATCGCGGAAACCGCAGGAGTCGCCGGACTGCAGGTGCATCGCTCGCACTGGGTGGCGCGCGACATGGTGGCGGGCGCGGAGCGAAACGACGGGAAATGGCTACTGCGCATGCAGGACGGCGCCGTGCTGCCAGTCAGCCGTGGCTATCTCGCCGCAGCGCGGGCGGCAGGTCTGATCCCGACCTCTCTCTAAGGCGCGCATGCGACAGCTGGTCGTTGGCGTTTCGCGATAAAGGCGCCGGATCGGCGCGCGCCTTGCCTCAGCGCCCAGGTTTCGGCTGGCACTGGCTTTGCGCCTCAGTTGCGGCTGTCTGGCGGCGGCGTCACCGGTTGTAGCGGCTGGGCCGCGACGTCATGGCCGGCGCCAGCGCCGCCGCGGACGCTGGCCACCGCCTCCATGATCACCTTCGCCACCGCTTCTGGCTGCGAAAGGGGGATGGCGTGGCTGGCGGCCACCGTGGTCAGTCGGGCGTTGATGCGCCCGGCTTCGGTTTGTTGCGCCGCCGGATCGAGCATGCGGTCGTGACCCGCCAGCACATACCACACCGGCAAACTGCGCCACGCGGCGTTGTTGACCCGCTCCTCAAACACCTTGCCGAATACCGGGGCCTGGGTGGCGGCCAAAAGACGGTTCTGCCCCTCGTCGAGATCCTGGGCGAAATCCGTGGCGAAGGCGTCATCAGCCAGCCGCACAAAACCGGACGCGTCGGTGCGCAAGCGGGCAAGGCCCGGCGCGCGGGGCGTATTGCGAATGCGGTCGATAAATGATTGCCCGACATCCGGGGCCATGGCGGCGACATAGACCAACGCCGCCACCTTGCGATCCACCCCCGCCTCGGTGATCACCACGCCACCCCAGGAGTGGCCGACGAGGATCACCGGCCCGTTGGCGATGGCCAGCGCCCGCTGGATCACCGCAACGTCAGCCCACAGCGAGTTCAGCGGCAGTTGCACCGCCTGGGCGCGCACGCCCTGCGCCGCCAATAAGGGAATCACCTTACGCCAGGCCGAGCCGTCGGTGAGCTCGGAATGCACCAGAATCACCGTCGGCATGACCTGGGCGGCGAGCTTCGCGTCCGCTTGCGCAGGCGCGCCTTCCGCTTTGGCGGGCGGAGCTGCTGGCGGCGCGGCGGCAGGCGCTGTCACCTGTCCTGTGGCCTGTGCTGGCGCAGGCGCTGCCGGATCGGCTGCAAGCGCTGGCAGCGGCGACATGGCGGCGAGCGATAGCGCCGCAATCCGCAGCCATCTCCGCATGATGACGCCAGGCTCAGACATGTCGGCTCCCCTTGCAGATGGCGCTGAGGGCGGCGCAGCGTGGCTGACCGCGAAGGCCATGCCGTGGTGACCGCAGTCACATCCGTCCTGTGCGCCCCACCCAAGATCTTCTGCGTCCGCGCGCACGCGTGCTGACGCCTGCGGCAACCTCGCCCATGGCGGGTGGCGCTGGCGACGCCAGTGCGTCGACAGCCACCGATCGTCTGGCCGCAGCCGCGCGCTCTGCCGGGAAGTGTAGGCCATCCGCCCAAAGCTGCAACCGGCACGGTCGGCAGGCCTGCAAGCCTTTGGGAAGGAACGAAAAACGGCCGGATGCGTCCATCCGGCCGTTTCGAGCTATGACATCAAGGCCGCAGACAACACGGCCTTCACTCGCGGCGGGCGAAGCGCCTGAGCCAGCCCCTGTGTTGGACTGGCGGGGCGTTGCGCCTTAGCTGCGCAGGGCCTTGATGGCGTCGCGGCCTGCGTAGATGGCCTGACCGCCCAGCTGCTCCTCAATGCGGATCAGCTGGTTGTACTTGGCCGTGCGGTCGGAACGGGCCAGCGAGCCGGTCTTGATCTGCCCGCAATTGGTGGCGACGGCGAGATCGGCGATGGTGCTGTCCTCGGTCTCGCCTGAGCGGTGCGACATCACGGCGGTGTAGCCAGCGCGGTGCGCCATGTCGACGGCGGCCAGCGTCTCGGTCAGCGAGCCAATCTGGTTGACCTTGACGAGGATCGAATTGCCGACGCCCTGGCGGATGCCATCCGACAGGCGGGCGACATTGGTGACGAACAGATCGTCGCCGACCAGCTGGCAGCGCGAACCAACCAGATCGGTCAGCAGCTTCCAGCCAGCCCAGTCGTCTTCAGCCATGCCGTCTTCAATCGACATGATCGGATAGTCGCTGACCAGCCTGGCGAGGTACTTCGCCTGCTCTTCCGGCGAACGGGTCACGCCCTCACCTTCATAGACGTAATTGCCGCCCTTGAAGAACTCGGTCGAGGCGCAGTCGAGGGCGATCATCATGTCGTCGCCTGGCTTGTAGCCGGCGTCCTCGATCGACTTCATCACGAAGTCGAGGGCGGCCTCAGCCGACGGCAGGTTCGGCGCGAAACCGCCCTCGTCGCCGACATTGGTGTTCTGGCCAGCCGCCTTGAGATTGGCCTTGAGGCGGTGGAACACCTCGGCGCCAGCGCGCACGGCTTCAGCCAGCGTCGGCGCGCCAACCGGCATCACCATGAATTCCTGGAAGTCGATGGGATTGTCGGCATGGGCGCCGCCATTGACGATGTTCATCATCGGCACCGGCAGCACGCGGGCGGTCGGGCCGCCGACATATTTGTACAGCGGCAGGCCAGAGGCCTGGGCCGCAGCCTTGGCCACGGCCAGCGACACGCCGAGGATGGCGTTGGCGCCGAGGCGCGCCTTGTTCTCGGTGCCGTCGAGGTCGATCATCACCTCATCGACCGCGACCTGGTCTTCGGCGTCCATGCCAGCCAGCGCGTCATAGATTTCGGCGTTGACGGCGTCGACAGCCTGCAGCACGCCCTTGCCGGCGTAGCGGTCCTTGTCGCCGTCGCGCAGCTCGACAGCCTCATGGGCGCCGGTCGATGCGCCCGACGGCACGGCGGCGCGGCCAAAGGAGCCGTCTTCGAGCGCCACATCGACTTCAACGGTCGGGTTGCCCCGGCTGTCGAGAATCTCGCGGGCGATGATATCGACAATGGCGGTCATGGCATGAAGCTCCAGTGGTCAGGGTGCGCGAGAGTGGTCAGTTTGCGCGAGCCTTGCACAGCCAGATGGCGCGCGCATGAACGGGCGTCGGCTTTCCGACGGTTTCTGCTGGCCTTTTACGGCATCGACATGGGCTTTCAATCCCCTGGCTGCGAATTTGACTGCCGCCGGACAATGATGACGCAAGATCCGCCGCACATGCAGGTTTAGGGGGCATCACGGGTCCGCCGCCAAACAGCGCGATGCTGGACGCGCCCGCAGAGGTGGCGCTGACCCGCCCCCACCTGGCGGACGAGGACCACCACCGCCACTGGCCGACGAGCACAACACCTGCCGCTGGCCGAAGACGACGCCACCCGCCGCCTGGGCCGCCAAACCAGGCGCGAGGCGCCATTTCGCCGCGCGGGTAAAAGCGTTATAGGAGGCGCATGAGCGACCCCACACATTCACATCTGAGCCAGCACCTCAGCCATCTTGGCCAGCAGAGCGCCTCGCCGGTCGATCCAGCCAGCGCCGTGCTGGATCGCGTGCCCAATCCGCATGCCGACACGGATTATGTCGCCCGCTTCACCGCGCCTGAGTTCACCTCGATCTGCCCGGTGACCGGCCAGCCGGATTTCGCCATCCTGGTCATCGACTATGTGCCGGACCAGTGGCTGGTGGAATCAAAGTCGCTGAAGCTGTATCTGCACGCCTTCCGCAATCATGGCGCCTTCCATGAGGATTGCACCGTGGCCATCGGCAAGCGCATCGCCACGCTGCTCGAACCGCGCTTTCTGCGCATCGGCGGCTATTGGTTCCCGCGCGGCGGCATCCCGATCGACGTGTTCTGGCAGACCGGCGCGTTGCCGAAGAATGTCTGGCTGCCCGACACTGGCGTCCAGCCCTATCGCGCGCGCTATTGAGGCGACGCCCCATGCGGGTGTGGACGCAGACCTGTGCGTGCGTGTGGAGCTTTTGCGCCGACATCGGGCGTCGTGATCTGGCGCGCCCTGAGCAGTCAGCTTGCGTCGAACTGGGCGTCGATCGACCTGACCAGTAGCTCCAGCGCCAGGGCCTGCATGATCGCGAACAGATGTTTACTGTCGCCAACCGTCGTGACGCCTTCAAGGGCGCCATCGATCCACGACGCCTCCATTCCCAGCAAAGGCACAATTTTCCCCCTCACCAGAATGTCGCGAAGCTCCTGCCGATGCTGCCGGAAGCAGGCGTAGACCAGCTCCGACGAGGCCCGCCTGGTGCGGCGCCATGAGACCGGCAGGCCGCTTCTCCTGAACAGGTCGCGACGCAGCACGATCCTGTCGTAATCCGCGGTGTACAGCTCGCTGACGGGCTGAAGCATCACCGTTGACAGGACGTTCTGCAGCAGCATGGGGCTCAGGGTATTGCTGGCCGCGGAAGGCGAGATTTCCGGCCACGTATGCGTAGAGCAGCGCGCTGGATTAGAGGCCGCCGCAAAACGACAGCAGCACCCGCGACTGCGGACGCCGATCCAATAATTCCTGAAGCGGCTCCACGCCCTGACCTGCGCGCGCCCGCTCCGGCTCCGGTGCGGCAGGGTTGGCGCGACCACCCGATCACCATGAATAATGCGACATGATATGCATGAATACGATCGCAATACACAATATATCAGCGCATTTACGTCACATACATCTGATTTGTCGTCACCATTCATCTGGCGCATCGTAACGCTGTACGACATTCCTCTACGAAACAGCTATAGAGCCACCACGCGTCCCGGCCTCGCGCGCCAGGACTGGGCACGGCGCGGGCCGGCGCCGGGTCGCTGGCCGCCGGCCCTGCCCACATGGCGCGGACAGGCGACCGTCTGATTGATCCTGGCTGGCCCTGTTACAGGCTTGCAGATCATCAGGAGCGCATGCTGGACGATGTGCGGCCTGTCGTGAACGCCAGGGAGAGCACAACCATGCGCAACGCCATTGCAATATTGTTTCTGTCGATTGGCCTCCAGATTTGCGGAGGGGTCAGCGCCCAGGTGGCGACGAGCTCTCCATCGAGGGAGCCATCTGAAATGCACGACTGCATGCAAGAAGTTGCGGCGATTTGCAGCCGCTCCTCCACGTATCATGTGCCCGCCTGCCTCGCCACGCGCCTGCGCCAGTGCCTGGCCGCTACATCGCAGCGTCAGCAGATGGGCGTCGATGGCGACGCCCTGCCCGGGCAGTATCCCTGACGTAGAAAGCCGGCGCGGCGCCTGTGGCAGGCGCTCGCGCCGCGCCGATGACAACCAAATTGCAAATATATACGTTATAACAACTTGTGGCGCCCGGCTCCCCTGGCGCAAACTCCTGTGGCGGACCAACGACGTTCGCTTGCGCCCATACGGGCGGCCGGGAGGATGTGATGAGGAAGTTTTTGGCGGCTGCTGCAGCGGCCCTGTTGATCGCTGGCGTCGGCCAGCCCAGTCACGCCTTGGCGCAGGCGGCGGACACGCCAGGCGTCACCAAGGATTCCATCAAGATTGGCCAGACCACGGCGTTCAGCGGCGGCGCCTCGGCCTATTCGGTCATCGTCAAGGGCACCGAGGCCTATTTCAAGGAGATCAACGCCAAGGGCGGGATCAATGGCCGCAAGATCGAACTGATCCAGCTCGACGATGGCTATGCGCCGCCCAAGACCGTGGAGCAGACCCGCAGGCTGGTCGAGCAGGACGGCGTCTCCTTCATCTTCAACCCGCTTGGCACCCCCACCAGCCTCGCCGTGCAGAAATATCTCAACAGCAAGGGCGTGCCGCAGCTGTTCATCGCATCGGGCAACAGCTTCTGGGATAATCCCAAGCAGTTCCCGTGGACCACCGGTCTGCAGCCATCCTATTTCAGCGAAGGCGTGGTGATCGGCCGCTACATCGCCCAGAACCACCCCAATGGCAAAGTGGCGCTGCTGCATCAGGCGGATGACTTCGGCAAGGATTACCTCAACGGTCTGAAGAAGGGCCTTGGCCCTAACGCCGACAAGCAATTGGTCAAGATCGCCACCTATCAGCCGACCGACCCGGTGATCGACAGCCAGCTGGTTGACCTGAGAGCCTCTGGCGCCGACATCTTCGTCAACATCACCATCCCGAAATACACCGCCCAGGCGATCCGCAAGGTGGCGCAGCTCGGCTGGAAGCCGACGCATTTCGTATCGTCGATCTCCGCCTCGGTGGCCGCCGTGATGAACCCGGCAGGGGCTGAGAATGGCGTCGGCGTCATCGCCACTGCCTATGTCAAGGACCCGAAGGATCCGCAATGGGCCGATGACAAGGGCATGAAGGACTTCCACGCCTTCATGGACCGCTCCATGCCAAACGCAGACCGGGCCGACACCAATTACGTCTACGGCTATTTGGCTGCCAAGATTCTCGAGGACGTGCTGACCCGCGCCGGCAATGACCTGTCGCGCAAGAACATCATGAAGGTCGCCACCACCATGAACCTCGATGTGCCGGTGCTGCTGCCGGGCATCAAGATTCAGAACAACCCTGAGCGGTTCTCGCCCATCACCAAGATGCAGCTGACCAAATTCGACGGAAAGACCTTCCGTCCGTTCGGCAATGTCATCTCGGCTGACTGACCGCGGCTGATCAAAACACGTTTGCGGCGGCGCCCCAGGGCGTCGCCGTTCTGCTTCCAGCCGACAACAGTCGGCGAAATTCATTGGCTGATTGGTTCAGGTATAAATGGCAGAGTGCTGATATATATGAATTTTATTGCGCCACGAAATGCGTTGCGAGACAGCTTGACGCACGATGGGATGTGCAGAGAAGAATCTGATGATCGAAGGCAAGAGCCCGGCTGCGGCCCATTGAGGCCGCCAGATGCCCCAGCCGGCGGCGGCGTAAATGAGCCGTAACCTATTGCGCGACGACCTGCCTCAGCTTGATCGAACAAAAGGCGCCGACAAGCGCTATCATGACGGCGCCGAGCAGAATGGCGACGCCATCGCCCAACGCCGGCAGGGTGACGGCCCACATGATTGGCCCCAGCGCCTGGCCGGTCATGAAGCTTGTGCCATGCAGGGCGACGGCTGAGCCGCGGAACGCGGGCGCCAGCTCCGTCGCCTGCACCTGTAGCGAATTATGCAGGCTGTAGAAGCCGAACCCCAGAACGGTGAACGCCAGCAGATCGACAGGCCACGACAGCCCCATGGCGAACAGCGCCAGCGCCAGCGCCGCCAACATCCCGCCAAGCGCCATCAGTCCTGTTCCGCCGAGCCATGCGGTGAGCCGCCCGGCGGTGAGGCTGTAGCCAATGCCGCCGAGCGGAAAAGCGGCGATGACCAGGCCGGCGATCACCGGATCGGGCTGGCCGCGCGTCGCCAGCAGCACGGCGACGAACGGCATCAGGCCAAAGATAAACAGGCCTTCGCAGAACACGGCGCTGAAGCACACGGCGGCGCGCGGATTGCGCAACACCGCGCGAAAACCATCGAGCACGCTATGCTGCGGTGGCGACAACGGACGCGCGCCACGTGGCAGCACGCGCATGACGGCGATGGTGGTGATGGCGCAGACCACGCCATAGAGGCCGAACACGCCGCGCCAGCCAAGCCAGCCAACGAGAAGGCCCGCCCCCACGGCGCCAGCCAGGCCGCCGGCGATGGTGGCGCCGAGCATACGGGCCAGCACCGCCTGGCGCTGCTCAAGCGGCACGCGATCACCGATCAGCGCGATGGTGGCTGGGAAGATGCCCGCTGACGCAATGCCGCAAACAACGCGCATCAGGAATTGCCAGTCATAGCTGGGCCACAGGGCGCTGGCGACGCCGCCTGCCGAGATGATCGCCATGCAGATGCGGCTGACGCCGCTACGGCCAAAGCGGTCGCCGATCGGGCCCCACACCAGCTGCATCAGACCAAACGGCAAAGCGAAAGCGCTGCCGAGCAACGCCACCTGGCCTGGGCTGACGCTGAGGTCAGCGGCGATCACCGGCACCAGCGGATCGACGGCGCGGACAAACAGCGTGGCGGAAAAACAGGAAATGGCCAGCCACAATTGCAGGCCCGCAAGCGATGGCCCGGCGGAAGACTGGCTCATGGATCCCCCCGACGCGCGTCCCCCTGGCGGCGCCGGAGAACCGGGTCGATACGGGCGCGCCTTATCTTGTGCAGCGCGTGACCCGTCGATTCTGCCGCAGACCACGCTGAAGGGTTAGCGCCGGCGCAAGGCTGGAGCCATGGCGGCGCATGCGGGGCGGCCATGCGTGGCGCGTCTGCGCCATCTCGCAAGCCAGGACGCAGCCGGCTGCAGGCGCCATCCCCACCCTCCTGTTCCGACCCTATCCGCATGACGCTTTGGGGCCACACCGGGCCCGGGCGGCGCTGGAGCCGTGCAAGTGGCTCGTGCAAGTGGCTTCGGCGCCAGCAGCTTCGCGGGCTGGAATCAGGCGCCCTGCTTGACGATGGCGTCAAAAGCCATCAACTGCCGCAGCAACGCCTCCAGCTCGGCCAGCGGCACCATATTGGGGCCATCCGATGGGGCGCGGTCCGGGGCTTCATGGCTCTCAATGAACACCCCGGCGACGCCCACGGCGACGGCGGCCCGCGCCAGCACGGGAACGAACCTTCGCTCGCCGCCCGACGACGTGCCCTGCCCGCCTGGCTGCTGCACCGAATGGGTGGCGTCGAAGATGACCGGCGCGCCAGACTGCTCGGCCATGATCGGCAGCGCCCGCATGTCGGACACCAGCGTATTGTAACCGAACGAGACGCCGCGCTCGGTCAGCAGCACATTGGGGTTGCCTGCGCTGGTCAGCTTGGCCGCGACATTCTTCATGTCCCAGGGCGCGAGGAACTGGCCCTTCTTGACATTGACGGCGCGGCCTGTGGCGGCGGCAGCAAGTAGCAGATCTGTCTGGCGGCACAGGAAGGCCGGGATCTGCAACACATCGACGACCTCGGCCACCGGCGCGCACTGGGCGGCGTCATGCACATCGGTCAGCACCGGCACGCAGTAGGTCTCGCGAATCTCTGCGAAGACTGGCAGCGCCCCGGCGAGGCCGATACCGCGCGCCGCGTTCGCCGAGGTGCGGTTAGCCTTGTCGAAAGAGGTCTTGAACACCAGCCCCATGCCGAGCCGCCCGGTGATCTCCACCAGCGCCGCCGCCATCTCCATGGCGTGGGCGCGGCTCTCCATCTGGCAGGGGCCGGCGATCAGCGCCAGCGGCAGCTGCTGGCCGAAACGCACGGGCCGCGGCAGATCGGCGCCGACAGTGACAATGGCGTTGGCGGCACTGGACATGGCTTAGGGTCCTCTTCGCGCGCGTTTCGATCAGCAAGGTAAGGTTTGGCCGATCAGAATGCGCTCGTTCCATGGAGAAACTGGGCGTCTGCCGATCCGTGTAGATCGGAACGCACTCTAACATGTGGCGCGACCGCGCCATCAAACGCCAACGCCCCGCGAGCGGGGCGTGGATACGCGGTGCAACTGTGACCGCGTGGCGCTGAAAGCGCAACGTCGACCCACGTCACCTTGCCAGGGCGCCAATGCGTCCTAGCAGGATGGCGCGAGAGCCAGCGGCTTGAGCCGCCGGTTGGGCCGCGAACGGCCAGGGTCTGTTCAAACCAACCGGCTCTGGGCGATGGCCGCCTCGATGAAGCTCTTGAACAGCGGATGCGGATCAAGCGGCCGCGACTTGTATTCAGGGTGGTATTGCACGCCGATAAACCACGGGTGGTCGACATGCTCCACCGTCTCCGGCAACACGCCGTCGGGCGACACGCCGGAGAAACGCAGACCCGCCGCCTCCAGACGCGAGCGGTAATCCATATTGACCTCATAGCGGTGGCGATGCCGCTCGGAGATCTCCGTGGCCCCATAGATGGCCGCGATTTTGGTGTCAGCCGCCAGCACCGAACGATAGGCGCCGAGGCGCATGGTGCCGCCCAGATCGCCTTCAGCAGTGCGCCGCACCAGCTCATTGCCGCTCAGCCATTCGGTGAGCAGGCCGACCACCGGCTCATCCGTCGGGCCGAATTCGGTGGAGCTGGCGTTGGCGACGCCGGCCAGCGAACGGGTCGCCTCGACCACCGCCATCTGCATGCCGAAGCAAATGCCAAAATAAGGCACCTTGCGCTCGCGGGCGAAACGCGCCGCGCGAATCTTGCCCTCGGCGCCGCGCTGGCCGAAACCGCCGGGCACCAGAATGCCGTGCACATGCTCGAGGAAGGGCGCCGGGTCTTCGCGCTCAAACACCTCGCTCTCGATCCAGTCGAGATTGACCTTGACCCGATTGGCGATGCCGCCGTGGGTCAGGGCCTCCATCAGCGATTTGTAGGCGTCCTTCATGCCCGTGTATTTGCCAACGATGGCGATGGTCACTTCGCCTTCGGGGTTCTTTACGCGCTCGGAAATCTGCCGCCAACGGGTGAGGTCGGGCTCTTTGGCGTCCTTGATGCCAAACGCCGCCAGCACTTCGTCGTCGAGGCCTTCGGCGTGGTAGGACAGCGGCACGTCATAGATAGACGAAACGTCGCGCGCCTCAATCACCGCCGTCTCACGCACATTGCAGAACAGCGACAGCTTGCGACGCTCTTCACGCGGAATAGGGCGGTCGGTGCGGCACAGCAGGATATTGGGCTGCACGCCGATCGAGCGCAGCTCGGCCACCGAATGCTGGGTCGGCTTGGTCTTCAGCTCGCCGGCGGAGGGGATGTAGGGAAGCAGCGTCAGGTGCATGTAGATCGCCTGATCGCGCTCCAGTTCCTGACCCAGCTGCCGGATGGCCTCGAGGAACGGCAGGCTCTCGATGTCGCCGACCGTGCCGCCGACTTCCATCAGCACGAAGTCATAGCCCTCGTTGCCGCTGAGCACGAATTCCTTGATGGCGTTGGTGACGTGCGGAATCACCTGCACGGTCGCGCCGAGATAATCGCCGCGACGCTCGCGGGCGATGATGTCGGAATAGATGCGACCCGTGGTGATATTGTCCTGGCGGGAGCACGGCGCGCCGGTGAAGCGCTCATAGTGCCCGAGGTCCAGGTCCGTCTCGGCGCCATCGTCGGTGACGAACACTTCGCCGTGCTGATACGGGCTCATGGTGCCCGGATCGACGTTGAGATAGGGATCCAGCTTGCGCAGGCGGACCTTGTAGCCCCGCGCCTGCAACAGCGCCCCAAGCGCGGCGGACGCCAGGCCTTTGCCCAACGAAGAGACCACGCCGCCAGTGATGAAAACATACCGCGTCATGGGACCTGCTGAGTACGCCGTTTCGTCTGCTTTGGCGAGAGGCGTCGAGGAATTTTGTTCAGTCATCACAAAAAAATGCCCCGCCGCTCATCGCGGCGGGTCCATCGTCTGGCGGCCATGCTTGCGGGCAAAATTGACCGCGCGCGGCCCATTACCGGGAGCGGCCGCGCAAGCGGCCGCCTGATGGGGACTGTTACTGCTGCGTCGGGACCTGCGGCGAAGCCGGGGCTGCAGGAGCGGCTGGCGCGGCGGGCGCAGCCGGAGCTGGCTGCTGCATCTGCTGCAGCTGGTTGAGCACGCCGCCGCCCGTCGGGGCCGCAGGCGAGCCCGGAGTCGCCGGCGCGGTGGAGGCCGGCAGATTGCGGTCGAGAATCGAGCCGCCGGTGCGCGACATGCTGGAAATCACCGTGAGACCGAGGCTGGTGATAAAGAACAGGCCAGCCAGAATCGCCGTGGCCCGGGTGAGCGCATTGGCCTGGCCGCGACCGGTCATGAAGCCGGACACGCCGCTGCCGCCGCCGCCCATGCCGAGCCCACCGCCTTCGGAGCGCTGAAGCAGCACGACGCCGACCAGCGCCAGCACGATGAGCAGGTGAACCACGATAAGGACAGTATGCATGTACGGCGCCCACTGGCCGCCAGGCGGCCGGTCTCGAAGTGAAATGAAATGAGGCTTTCAGTTAACCGGGGCGTTTAGCACGCCTCCAGCCCTGAGCAAAGCGCCGAGGCGCACGGCTGGCGCGCGCCTTTGGTCTGCCTCAACCTTTACGGTCCCCATGGCCGCGCCTGGATGGGCCTCGCCCGAGGCAGCAGGCGCTGCCTTCTGGGACCCCGGCGCGCGCGGCCTTTCAGCCATCGCCTGCCCGACGTCGCCTGCCCGACGTCGCCACGCAGACGCTTCAGCGCCAAAGCCGCGACGCCGCCCCCGCGCCGAAAGCCTGCCCTCGCCCACCTTTCAGCGCCAAAGCGCACGGCAGGCGAGCGCCTTCAGATATCAGGCCGGGCAGCCAGCGGCAATGGCGAGGAAATCCGCGGCCACGAGGCTGGCGCCGCCGACCAGCGCGCCATCCACATCCGCCACCGCCATCAGCTCGGCGGCGTTCGACGGCTTGACCGAGCCGCCATACAGCAGCCGCACGCCGTCGGCGAAGGCGGCGCCGAAACGCTTGCGCAGCTCGGCGCGCATGAAAGCGTGCACCTCAGCCACGTCAGCGACGGTCGGGGTCAGGCCGGTGCCAATCGCCCACACCGGCTCATAAGCGACGATCAGGGCGCCTTCGGCGTCGGGAATCGACCCCGCGAGCTGGCTGCCGACCACCTCGAGGGCGCGACCGGCGTCACGCTCCTCGCGGGTCTCGCCGACGCAGACGATCGGCGTCAGGCCAGCGGCGCGGGCGGCTTCGGCGCGCGCGCGCACATCAGAATCGCTCTCGCCATTATAGGCGCGGCGCTCGGAATGGCCGACGATCACCGCCGTGGCGCCGACATCGGCCAGCATCTCCGCCGAGACTTCACCGGTATAGGCGCCAGAAGTTTTGGCGTGGCAGGTCTGTGCGCCAATGGCCACGCCGCTGCCGATGGCGGCGGCGGCGAATGTATAGAGCAGCGGCGCCGGTGGGCAGATCAGCAGATCAGCGCGGGCGCGCAGATTGGCGTCATAGCCGTCGATCACCTGGCCGAGCGTGCGGGCGCCGGCGATCTTGAGGCCGTTCATCTTCCAATTGCCTGCGATCAGCGGGCGGCGCGTCTGTCCGGTCATGCTGTTATCCTTCTGTGGCGGCGTCTGACGGCCTTACGCCGTGGCCCTGCCCGCGCTGTCGCAAGGGTTGCGGCCGGCGCGGCCCAGGCAGGCGATGGGCGCAACATCCCCCGCAGCGCCATCCCTGGCCCTATGCCCTGGCCTCTAGCAGAGACGCCCGCCTTCGGGCAATCCCGGCGGCGCGCGCCCGGCGCCATGTCCAGGCGGCTGTAACTGCGCTCGAAGGCGACAGCCCGCGCCGCCACCCAGCCCAGCGCCATGCGGTTTCCCCCCGAAACGCGTCAGTGTAGCGGCTGAAACGCCCCGGCTGCCGCTGGCTACAGCCCATGGACTGGCGTGCTGCGGTGCTTTATGTCAGCACTGCTATATTGGCCTGGTTTGTCCGTCGCGGATTCAGCGGGTCGCGCCCCTTCGCCATACTGGCGGCGGCGCGATTGTCGGCGGTTTTCGACGCGCGCGACGCGCCACGGCGCTTCATCCGGAACACCGGCGCAACATTGCGCCCGGCGACGCCCCTTGCCTGGGACGCGTTTCGCCGGGGCCGCCTCAGGAAGGTCGATCGATCTCATGCTTCAGGGAATGCGTAACGCGAGCAAGGGACTTGTTGGCAAGATCATCGTCACCATCCTGTTCGGATTGCTGGTCGTGTCTTTCGCCATCTGGGGCGTCGCGGACGTATTCCAGGGCGGCTCACGCAATACGGTGGCGCGCGTCGGCAAGACCGAGATCACCATGGATCAGCTGCGCACCGCCTGGCAGAATGAGTTGCAACGCCTGTCGCAGCAATATCGCACCGTGATCACCCCCGCCCAGGGCCGTGAGATGGGCCTCGACGCCATCGTGCTCGGCCGCCTGGTCACCGAGGCGGCGCTCGATCAGGAGGCGCGCCGGCTGCAGCTCGGCGTCACCGACGCCTTTGTGGTGCAGTCGATCGCCAATGACCCGAACTTCAAGGGGCTGAACGGCCAGTTCGACCGCGCCCGCCTCGCTGAGGTGCTGCGCAACAATGGCTTCACCGAAGCCGCCTATGTGGCCGAGCAGCGCAACACGCTGATCCGCCGCCAGATCCCGGAGGGCCTGGCAGGCGGCGTCGTCACCCCGCAGGCGATGCGTGAGGCGGTTTATCGCGTCAACGCCGAGCGCCGCGCAGCCTCATTCGTCACGCTGCCCGCCTCCGCCGCCGGCGATATCGCCGCGCCCAGCGACGAGCAACTGAACACCTGGTTTGCGGCCAACAAGGCCAGCTTCCGTGCGCCTGAGTTCCGTTCGTTTAACGTCGTGGCGCTGACCCCGGCCGCCCTTGTCAAAGCGAAAAATCTCGCCGCAGCCATCACCGAGGCCGACATAAAGGCGCATTACGACAAGGTGCGCGAGACCGCTTTTGGCTCGCCCGAGCGCCGCCGCCTGCAGCAGATTTCGTTCCCCGATGAGGCTGCGGCCAAAACGGCGCTCGAATCGATCCGCGCCGGCAAGAGCTTCGACGCCGTCGCCAGCGAGCGTGGCGTCACCGGCAAGGACCTCGACCTCGGCGACGTCACCCGCGACCAGGTGTTCGACCCGGCGGTGCGCGACGCCGCCTTCGCGCTCGCCCCGGGCGCCGTCAGCGAGCCGGTGAAGGGCAATTTCGGCACGTTCCTCGTGCGCGCCCAGAGCGTCACGCCGGCCTCGGTGAAGCCGCTGGATGAAGTGCGCGACGCCATCCGCAATGACCTCGCCCTGCAGAAGGCCAAGGCCGAAATGCAGACCCTGCATGACGCCATTGAGGACAAGCGCATCAACGCCCAGCCGCTGACGGCCATCGCCGCCGACAATGGCCTTACGGTGACCAAGATCGACGGCGTCGACGCCAAGGGCGCCGACCGCAAGGGCGTGGCCTCAGCTGAACTCGCCGCCCTGCCGGGCGCGACCGAACTGCTGAAGGAAGCCTTCCAGACCGATGTCGGCGCCGACAATGAGGCGCTGAACGCCGATGACGGTTATGTCTGGTTCGAGGTGACCAATGTCGAGCCGGCCCGTGATCGCACCCTCGACGAGGCCCGTCCGCAGGTCGAGAAGCTGTGGCGACAGAATGAGGTCGCCACGCGTCTCGCCGCGCGCGCCAAAGAGATTGTCGCCAAGGTCGACGGCGGCGAGAGCCTGCAGGCCGCCTCGGGCCTGACGCCGCAGAGCGTCTCCGGCCTGCAGCGCAGCCAGGCCAGCGGCGAGCTGTCGGCCGATGCGGTGCGGCAGATCTTCTCGGTTCCAGCCGGCAAGGCGGGTTCGGCGAAGAAGGGCGATGACCTCATCGTCTTCCGCGTCGACAGCGCCACCATGCCCGCCTATGCCGCCAGCGCCATTCCGGCCCAGCTTGGCGAGCAGATGAACCTTGCCCTCATCGACGACCTGCTGACCAGCTATGTGCGCGTGTTGCAGGAGCGTTTCGGCGTCAGCGTCAATCAGCAGAACCTTCGCAATGCGATCGGTTCGGCCCAGCAGTAAGCTGAACCATGCAGTTTGAACCTTCCCTTGACGAGGCCATCGCGCAATACGCCGCCGGTCGTCCGTTCTCGCTGGCTGTCCGCTTCGTCGCCGATCTGGAGACGCCGCTCAGCGCCTATATCCGCCTCGCCACCGTGGCCGGCCCCAGCTTCCTGCTGGAGACGGTGCAGGATCTCTCTGTGCGCGGCCGCTATTCGATGACTGGCATCGCGCCCGACGTCATCTGGCGCTGCATCGACGGCAAGGCGCAGATCAACCGCCAGGCGCTGGTCGATCTCGACGCCTTCGTCGATGAGGCTGCGGCGCCGCTCGA
The DNA here is from genome assembly GCF_059740505.1 of Camelimonas sp. FR25. NCBI lineage: Bacteria > Pseudomonadati > Pseudomonadota > Alphaproteobacteria > Hyphomicrobiales > Chelatococcaceae > Camelimonas > Camelimonas sp. FR25. The sequence continues at coordinate 71,616 of NZ_JCAWFG010000017.1, forward strand.
TTCCCTGCGGGCGCTGGTGCGCGAGAGTGAGATGGAGCTGCCCGCCAGCCTGCCGCCGATGGCGGCGGGGGTGTTCGGCTATCTCGGCTATGACATGGTGCGGCAGATGGAGCGTCTGCCGGACATCAATCCGGACGCGCTGCGGGTGCCGGAGGCGATCATGGTCCGCCCCACCATCATGGCGGTGTTCGATTCGCTGAAGGATGAGCTGATCCTCGTCACGCCGGTGCGCCCGCAATCCGGGATCAGCGCCACGGCGGCGGTGGCCAGCGCCCAGGAGCGGCTGGAGCAGGCGCTCGCCGCGCTCAGCACGCCGCTGCCGTCGGAGGCCGCCATCGACGTCTCCGGCATGCCCGCGCCAGAGCCCGTGTCGAACACGCCGCCCGAGCGTTTCATCGCCATGGTCGAGCAGGCGCGCGAATATGTGCGGGCCGGCGACATCTTCCAGGTGGTGCTGGGCCAGCGCTTCGAGGCGCCGTTCAGCCTGCCGCCGCTGGCGCTGTATCGGGCGCTGCGCCGCATTAATCCCTCGCCCTATCTGAGCTTCCTCAATTTCGGCGATTTCCAGCTGGTGTGCTCCAGCCCGGAAATTCTGGTGCGCTCCCGCGAGGGCAAGGTGACGATCCGGCCGCTGGCTGGCACCCGCCCCCGCGGCGCCACGCCGGAAGAGGACCGCCGCCTTGGCGAGGAGCTGCTGGCCGACCCCAAGGAACGCTCCGAGCACCTGATGCTGCTCGATCTGGGGCGCAATGACGTGGGCCGCGTGGCGAAGACGGGCACGGTGAAAGTCACCGAGAGCTTCGTGCTCGAGCACTACAGCCATGTGCAGCACATCGTCTCCAATGTGGAGGGCGAGCAGGACCCGCGCTTTGACGCGCTGGACGCGCTGGTCGCTGGCTTCCCCGCCGGCACGCTGTCGGGCGCGCCCAAGGTGCGGGCCATGGAGATCATCGACGAGCTGGAGCTCGATCGCCGCGGTCCGTTCGGCGGCTGCATCGGATATTTCAGCGCCAATGGCGACATGGACACCTGCATCGTGCTGCGCACCGCCCTGGTCAAGGACGGCAAGATGGCCGTGCAGGCCGGCGCCGGCGTGGTCTATGATTCCGACCCGAAGTCGGAGTTGATGGAATGCATCAACAAATCGCGGGCGCTTTTCCGCGCGGCGGAAGAAGCCATTCGCGTCGCCGGCCAGGGAGGACGCGGTCAATGAGCGGCGTGTCGACCGGCCAGCACGGCGCGCGCCTGGGGCCAGGAAAGGGCCGCGTCGCAGCGCTCTGGCGCCTGCCAGCGCTGGTCTGGCGATGGTGACGCTCGCCACAGACCTGGCCTGAGCGCCCTCCCCGCAGCTCCTTCGGCGACAGCCAGGGAGCGCGGGACGGCGGCGCCAGGCGCAACCGCCGCCTTCCCGCCTGTGGCTCACGATAGCCGGCAGGCGCCGCACATGATAAAGGCCCAGCCATGACGCGCGTGGTTCTTGTCGACAATTACGATTCATTCACCTGGAATCTGGTGCATCTGATCGGCGGCCTCGGCCCGACCGTCGAGGTGCATCGCAATGACGCCCTGACGACGGCGGACATCGCCGCCATGGCCCCAGACGCCGTGGTGCTGTCGCCTGGGCCGTGCACGCCCAATGAGGCGGGCGTCTGCCTCGACGTCATCCGCGACCTCGGCGCGCGCATGCCAGTGTTCGGCGTCTGCCTTGGTCTGCAGTCGATTGGCCAGGCCTATGGCGGCCAGGTGGTGCGGGCTCCCTTGCCGATGCATGGCAAGGTGTCGGTGGTCAGCCATTGTGGCTCCGGCATTTTCGCCGGGATCGACGGGCCGTTTAACGCCACCCGCTATCATTCGCTGATCGTCGACCGCGACAGCTGCCCCAGCGAGCTGGCCATCACCGCCGAGACGGCGGATGGGCAGATCATGGGCCTGTCGCATGTCAGCCATCCGGTGCATGGCGTGCAGTTCCATCCGGAGAGCATCCTCTCCGAGCACGGCGCGACCATGATGCGCAACTTCCTGAACCTCGCCGCCGCCTTCAACAGCGCGCGCGCCTAAAGGGGCTGAGGCTTCGTTATGGACGCATTCAAACCTTTCATCGCCAAGGTGGCCACCGGGGCTGCGCTGAGCCGCGACGAGGCGCGCGCCGCCTTCGAGACCATGCTGTCGGGCGAAGTGACGCCGGCCCAGGCAGGCGCCTTTTTGATGGCCCTGCGGGTGCGCGGCGAGAGCCTTGATGAGATCGTCGGCGCCGTCTCGGCCATGCGCGCCCGCATGGTTCCGGTCGCCGCCCCTTCGGGGGCCATCGATATCGTCGGCACCGGCGGCGACAATGTCGGCACGTGGAATGTCTCGACGCTCAGCGCCTTTGTCGTCGCAGGCTGCGGCGTGCCGGTGGCCAAGCATGGCAACCGCGCGGCCTCATCCAAATCCGGCTCGGCTGACGTGCTGATGGCGCTTGGCGTCAATCTCGACCTTGCGCCCGATGACATCGCGCGCTGCATCGAAAGCGCCGGCGTCGGCTTCATGTTCGCGCCGAACCATCATTCATCGATGCGCCATGTGGCGCCGGTGCGCTCGGAACTGGGCGCCCGGACCATCTTCAATATCCTCGGGCCGCTGTCGAACCCGGCCTCGGTGCAGCGGCAGCTGCTTGGCGTGTTCGCCGCCAGCTGGCTTGAGCCGATGGTGCAGGTGTTGCAGACCTTGGGTTCGGAACGCGTCTGGGCGGTGCATGGCTCCGATGGCCTCGATGAGATCACCACCACGGGCCAGACCCAGGTGGTGGAGCTCAACCAGGGCGAGATCCGCCAATTCAGCATCAGCCCCGAGGACGTTGGCCTGCGCCGCGCCACGCTGGATGAGCTAAAGGGCGGCGATCCGCAGCACAACGCCTCCGCCGCCATGCGCCTGTTGCAGGGTGAGCCCGGCGCCTATCGCGACATCGTGGTGTTCAACGCCGGCGCGGCGCTGGTGGTGGCTGGCAAAGCCGCCGACCTCGCCGAGGGCGTGAAGATGGCCGCCGCGGCGATTGACAATGGCGCCGCGCGCAAGGCGCTGCAGAAGCTGGTGCAGGCCAGCCATGCGTCCGCGCTTTCGACAGCAGACAAGTGAGACACGCGGGATGAGCAACGTTCTGGAGCGCATCGGCGCCTACAAGCTGGAAGAGATCGCCGCCGCCAAGGCCGCCATTCCCCAGGCCGCAATTGAAAAGCTGGCCGCCGCCGCCCCCGCCCCACGCGGTTTTCTGGCGGCGCTGGAGCGCAAGATCGCCGCGGGCCAGCCGGCGCTGATCGCCGAGATCAAAAAGGCCAGCCCGTCCAAGGGGCTGATCCGTCCGGATTTCGACCCGCCGGCCCTCGCCCAGGCCTATGAGGCCGGCGGCGCCGCCTGCCTGTCGGTGCTGACGGACACGCCATCCTTTCAGGGCAGCCCTGAATACCTCAAGGCCGCCCGCGCCGCCTGTGCGCTGCCGGCGCTGCGCAAGGATTTCCTCTACGACCCCTACCAGGTGTTTGAGGCCCGCGCCTGGGGCGCGGATTGCATTCTGGTGATCATGGCCTCGGTGGACGACGCCACCGCGCTCGCCCTGACCGAGACCGCCACGCGCCTCGGCATGGACACGCTGGTGGAGGTGCATGACGGCGACGAACTGGAGCGGGCGCTGAAGCTGCCGTCGCGGCTGATCGGCGTCAACAATCGCGATTTGCGCACCTTCGAGGTGTCGCTGTCGGTGACCGAGCGTCTGGCCCCGCGCGTGCCCGCCGACCGGGTTCTGGTGGGCGAGAGCGGCATTTTCACCCCAGAGGACATCGCCCGGCTCGCCGCCTGCAAGGTCAACGCCTATCTCGTTGGCGAGAGCCTGATGCGCAAGGACGACGTGGCCGCCGCAACCCGGACGCTGCTCGGCGGAGCCTGACGCGCCGTGCCTGCGCAAACCGCCATCGCGCGCCAGACGCGTCACGTCACCCAACAATGCGCCGTCATGCCCGCGCTCGTCGCGGGCATCCACGTCTTCTTCTGTCCGCGCAGTGAGCGCTGCTCGTTGCAAACGAGCGCGCGAAAGGCAGTCGCCCCGATCAACCGGGGCACTGTCATCGCAGTCCAGCCGCCAAAACGTGGATGCCCGCGACGAGCGCGGGCATGACGGTGGAAATGTCGAGCGGAGAGTTCGCTCCTTCTGGAAACACGCGCACACGCCTGCCAAAGCCTTCCGAGACACCCTGATCAAGCGCAGGGCGCCTCCCTTCGCGCCGTCATGCCCGCGCTCGGCGCGGGCATCCACGTCTTGCTCAGCCGAACGGCAAACCCCGCCAGCTCAAACGATGGTCAGGCGCAGGCATGCGACCCCAGCGACCACGGCCCCCTCCCCACAACGCAATAGCCAAACCGTGGATGACCGCGACGAGCGCGGGCATGACGGTGGAGAACGACAGCGTCAATAGCCAGGGCCATGGCCCCGAACACCCAGCTCAGCGCCTATTCCGCCGCCGCGCGCTGGTCGTAGCTCAGTTCGAGCCCATCCAGATCGCCCTTGCTGCGCCATTTGTCCCACATGCGCAGGAACACGGTCGGTCCGCGCCAGTACTGATTGTTTTTCAGCTCGCGCATACGGCCAATCTGGCCCTCATTATTGTAATAGCCTGGGGTGCAGGCTTCGAGATAAGGCACGCGCGCCTTCGCCACGTCGACGCAGGCCTTGACCCACGCATCCTGCGCCGCTTGCGACGCCTCGATGGTCACGGCGCCGCGCGCCCGCATCTCCTTCAGCACCCAGGCGATGTGCCGGGTCTGCTCGTCCAGCATGTGCTGGAAGTTCGGGCTCTGGCCCGACTGGATAGGGGTGACGATGAAGCAGTTTGGGAAGCCGCGTGAGAACAGGCCGTGGAACGTCTCGGCCCCATCCTTCCACCGCTCCGTCAGCGTTACGCCCCCGCGACCATACACCTCGAGGCCGAAGCGGCGGGTAATGTCGGTGCCGACCTCAAAGCCGGTGGCGTAAATCAGGCAGTCGAGCTCATAGAGCTTGCCATTCACCACCACGCCCTCGTCCGTAATGCGCTCCACGCCCTGGCCGTCGGTATCCACCAGATGGACATTGGGGCGGTTAAAGGTCGGCAGATAACTGTCGTGGAAGCACGGGCGTTTGCAGAACTGGCTGTACCAGGGCTTGAGCGCCGCAGCGACCTGTTCCTGGCGAATGATTTCGTCGACCCGGGCGCGCACCCGCTCCATTTTCTGGAAGTCGGCCAGCTCAATCAGCTTTTCAGGATCCTCAACCGCCTCGCCCTGCTTCTGCTTGCGCCGCGCCGCCAGCAGAATATTGCCGATCAGATCGGTCCAGCCGTCATTGACCATGTCTTCTTCAAAATCACCGCCAGAGACCACGGCGGTGAAATTGTCCATGCGGGCGCGCTGCCAGCCGGGCTGCAGCGCCCTGGCCCATTCAGGATCGGTTTCATGGTCATTGCGCACGTCGATCGATGACGGCGTGCGCTGGAAGACGTAAAGTTCCTTCGCCCATTCGCCGAGGTGCGGCACGCATTGCACGGCGGTGGCGCCGGTGCCGATAATGCCGACGCGCTTGTCGCGCAACCCGGTCAGCCCGCCATGGGAATCACCGCCGGTATAGGCATAGTCCCAGCGGCTGGTGTGGAAGCTGTGGCCGGCGAAGCTGTCGACGCCAGGAATGCCAGGCAGCTTCGGCCGCTCGAGCGGACCACCATTCAGGATGATGAATCGCGCAGAGATCTCATCGTCACGGCTGGTGCGCACCCGCCAGCGCGCGGCGCTTTCATCCCAACGCGCCTCGGTGACCACGGTCTGGAACAGGGCATGCGGATACAGGTCGAAATGCCGCGCGACGCGCTGCGCCTGGCCGAGAATCTCCGGCGCACGGGCGTATTTGCGTTGCGGGATGTAGCCAGTCTCCTCGAGCAGCGGCAGATAGATGTAGCTCTCGGTGTCACAGGCCGCGCCAGGATAGCGGTTCCAGTACCAGGTGCCGCCGAAGTCGCCGCCCTTTTCGACGATGCGGAACCTGTCGACGCCGATCTCGCGCAGCCGCGCGCCCGAGAGCAGGCCGCCAAAGCCGCCGCCCACCACCAGCACCTCCACCTCCTCACGCACGGGATCGCGGGTAAAGCCAGGGGCGACATAAGGATCTTCAAGATAGCGGGCGAAATCGCCGGCCATCTCGACATATTGCTGGTTACCATCCGTGCGCAGACGGCGGTCGCGTTCCTGCTGGTAGCGCGCCTTCAACGCGTCAATGTCGATCTGCGCGGCGTCCCTGTCGGTGGCGGCGGCCATTTGTTCTCTCCCACGCCTGCCCGACGGGCCGGCCCTGTCAGTATTTTTCTATATCAAATATGATACTGGTCAGTACCAATGATGCTGTCAACCATCGGAAACGCGAGGTCCCGCGCTGTTGACGGCACCTGTATGGACGCCGGGGGCCCACGCCGGCCGCCGCGCTGATCAGGTCATGGGCCGCGCAATCTGCCATTGTCCGTCCGTCAGCAAAGTTTACGCTGTCCTGGGCAAGAGTTGGCCATTTAAACAAGAGTTGGCCAATTAAATCGGCCGGCGACGGTCGCGCCGGTTGCAGAACACAGCGGGAACATGTAATACTGTTCATGCTTTGTTTCGACACAGATTCGGCGCTCGCGACGACTTCAGCATCAAGGCGACCACTTCGGAGTGAAGGGGCCGCCTCAGCCAGAAGGTCGTGAATTCCGACGGCAGCGCCCCGGGGCGGCGCGCAACGGGAATGTTTTGCGATGCTGACAGCCAAGCAACATGAGTTGCTGCGTTTTATTCATCAGCGACTGCAGGAAACCGGCGTGCCGCCGTCCTTCGACGAAATGAAGGAGGCGCTCGACCTCAAATCCAAATCGGGCATCCACCGCCTGATCATGGCGCTCGAGGAGCGAGGCTTCATCCGACGCCTGCCCAACCGGGCCCGCGCTGTCGAAGTTCTGCGGATGCCGGACCTGCAGGGCGACGCCGGGGCCGGATTCAAGCCGCGCGTGGTGATGGGCGGCAAGGCCGATGCCGAAGCGCAGGCGCCTGCGCTGCAAGGCCGGTCGGCGCCAGGCGCGGGCAATGCCCCTGATGCGCGCGGCGTTGTCTCCATACCCCTGGTTGGCAGGATTGCGGCTGGCGTGCCGATCAGCGCCATCCAGCAATCCGGCGACAGCATCCCCCTCCCCGCCGATCTGATCGGCACGGGCGAACATTACGCGCTTGAAGTGCGTGGCGATTCGATGGTCGAGGCCGGCATTCTCGAAGGAGATACGGTGGTGATCCGCCGTCAGGATTCGGCTGACAATGGCGATATCATCGTGGCGCTGATCGACGATGAGGAAGCCACCCTGAAGCGACTGCGCAAGCGCGGCAGGGATGTGGAGCTGGAAGCGGCCAATCCGCTGTTTGAAAACCGGGTGCTGCCTGCTGCACGCGTCAAGATCCAGGGCCGGCTGGTAAGCCTTTTGCGCCGCTACTGAGAGCGGCGCGCGGTGGTTGCTGCGTTTGGATGGTCGGACAAGGATTGTGGACTGCCCAACCTGGCGACGCCGAACTGTCAGAGCGCTATGGCGGATGTTCAGCGGACGACGTTTCATGGCTGATGAGTGATGGCGGTCGCTGTGTTCTGGCCGATCTGTTGCGGCGCTCCAATCTGTGATTCCAGGCGTGGTGGATCAGGCTGGTTGAGGGCGGGCCGTCTTTGCCAGGAGCCGGGCGCATGCGAGATGGATTGGCCTTCTGCTGGATCTGACATCTGGGGGTGGGATGGGGCTCCATGGACGCCCGGCTGAGCAGGCGGCGCCGGCTCGGTCGGCCCGATCGTCATGGGGTCGGCTGTGGTTGGCCGGCGCGGCGTGGGCGCTGGCCAAAGTACCGGCAAGACCCTACGCCAGGGCCAGCTTTCACCAGGCCGTCGCACCGCACGCAGGGCAATGTCGCCGTCGTTCAGCCAGACGCTCACCGCGCCGCTGCGGACCAGCGCCGGCCCGTCGAGCAGCAGCGCCGGACGGCAAGGCCCAGGGGCTGGCAAGCTGCTGATCAACACGTCAATGTGGCGGCAATCCCCCTGCATGGCCTCGGTGCGACGGGCCCAGACGACGAGGCCGCCATCATTGCGGCGGACCGCGCAGGCATTCGCGTCACAATTCCCGGTGTCGGGCCGGGATCGCGCGCCATGCGGCATTGCCAGGCCGTGGAGAGCGTACCATTGGCGCGCGACGAACGGAGACACCCGTCCGAGCAGCGCCAGCTGAACTTCGCCGTGCGCATCATCCAGACGCACCAGCGCGCCGCGACCGTTGCGGTCAACCATCACATCGGGCGGCGTGTTGGCTACCGCCAGCAGCAGCCCGGCGCTGGCAGGCGCCATGGCGAACCAGCGCAGCGGCGTGCGGCACGCCACGAACCAGAGCCACGCCAAAGCGATCAGGAGCAATGATGTATCGCCGGAGGCTGCGACCAGTTTCACTGCGCCAGGCGTTGCGGCGATCCATTCTGAGACCCACAGCACCGGCTCCGTCGCGGCGCCCATCAGCCACCAGACAGGCCAGTCCGCGCCAAATGGCGCGAGCGCCATGCCCAGCATCGCGGCAGGCATCACCGCCAGCGACAGAAACGGCAGCGTCATGGCGTTGCCAAGCAGCCCGAGCGGATAGATGTGCTGGAAATGCCAGATGCTGAAGGGCGCCGTTGCGATCTCGCACACCGCAGTCGCGACCAGAGTGGCGCGCAGCGGACGCCAGATCCAGCGCTGTAGCCAAAATGCCCTGTCGCTTTGCGGTTCGACATCGCCCCCCCGGGCGCCAAACGCAATGATCAGGGCAGCGACCGCAGCGAACGACATCTGAAAGCCTGGCGTAAGCAGACTTTCCGGCTGCCATAACAACAGCAGCACGGCCGCCAGCGCCAGATTGTGCAGGGACAGCGCCGGACGATCGATCAGGATGGCTCCGAGCAACGCCGCAATCATGATCAGCGCCCGCACCGTGGCGACGTCTGCGCCAGTGAACACGCAATAGGCGAGCGAGCCTGCAATCGCCAGGCTTGCCGCCAGCTTGCGCACCGGCAGATGCAGCGCGCACCAGGGCGTGAGGGCGAGCAAAGCCCGGGACGTCCAGAACAGCATGGCGGCGGCCAGCGCCATGTGCAGACCAGAGATTGAAAGGATGTGATAGATGCCGGCGGCGCGCAGGGCCTCGTTGGCCTCATCACTGATCTGGCCGCGCTTGCCCGTCACCAATGCCGCCGCCACCGCGCCCGCCTCGCCGCCCCAGGCCCCGGCGATCCGCCCGGTTAGCGCCACCCGCTGCCGGTCGACCCATGCCGCCCAACGCACGGCGACAGGAAAATCCGCTTCCCGCGCATCCGTAACGACAATGGGCGCGTGATGGGCCGTGCCCGTAGCCCCGATGCCGCGAAACCATGCGCTACGGGCAAAGTCATACCCGCCAAACATGTACGGATCAGGCGGCGCGGTCAGCCGCGCCCGCACCGCCACCACATCGCCCGGCAGAACGGCGCGCGCGACGACCGTGCCCGGCTCCGCATTGGGGCGGGGCGATGGCACGGCAAGCCGCACCAGCGCGATGTCCTTTCCACGCCTGGCGTCCGGCAGGACTGACGGGGCCAGCAACAATTGCGCGCCCTGCGGGCGCTGTTCGACCTGCACCACCAGACCGATGACCCCGCCATGCATGACGCCGCCCATGGTGGAGGTCGGGGCCATCGCGACTCGCAGGGCCGCCGCTGCAAATCCGCTGACCACCAGGGCCAGCCCCAGCAGCGACAGCTTCGCCAGTGACTGCGTCCGTGTCAGCGAGGCAACGACAAGCGCAAGCAACGCTACAAAGGCCAGCCCGACTTTCCCCGGCCCAGGCCCCGCGAAAAACCACAAAATGCCAGCGCCGATGCAAGCGGGCGCCAGTAGCCAATGGCGTCGGTCATCGATCTCCGCCGCCAGCCATCCTGAGCAACGCGCTCGCAACCAGCAGCCGCCTGCCCGCGCGGCCATCTGGGGGCGACGCGCGACAGTCGCCGCCCATCCCACTTTCACCGCATAAAGCGGCTGCAGCCCATCCCCCGCCAGACGGCGCAGACGCGCCATCGCACCATCGCGCCCAATGGCCGGCTTGCCCCCATCAGTCTGTGGCACGGCGCCTGCCGCCACCCCACAGGCAGCGCCGCTGATCTTGCCGGGTTGCTGTCACGCACCGGTTTTGGCGACCGGTCACCGCAGACCACCTCACCTCGACCTCCACTCTGAGCCCACCCGGCGCCGTGTTTTGATCAGCTCGTGCTCCCCGCGCGGCCACGCGACCGTGACAGGATCAACAACAGGACGCCGTCGGACTGCGCCCAAGCATGGATTGATGCCGCCACACCTGAGACTATGGCAATAGTCTTGCAGTATACATAGTCAAATTTAACCATGGAATCTCTTGATCGTTACGATAATCTATCGCATAGAATTGCAAGTAATCACTCCTATGATATGCCAAGATTCCATTCTCGTCTGGGAACACCATAACATAAACATTCGGATTCAATACGCCTGCGCACAATCAGCTTTGCTTGAATGACATGAGCCGTTATTCCGCCCGTAGCGTCGTTGACAACTGGCGGGCGCGCCGCGGCTATTCATTGACAGCGAACAGGATGCGCCGCGGCTATGTGAGCTGCCCACCACGGCCATGTGCGATCGTCACACGACCCGCCACACGAGGCGGGACGCCAAGACTTACATAAACAATTTCAATGACAAAGCATCTGATCGGGATTCACCCTCAACGCGCGCGCCCCGATGCGCGTCACATATGTGGTCAGCGCTGTATTAAACCCGCATTGAACGAAAACTTTGTTGCTGATAGACCTCACGCGGGGGACTATATATGTGCGGATTGACTGGCGTTATTGCATATGACGCAAATACGAGAGACGATCTCGGCGCCATTATTCGGGACATGACGGAAATATTGCGCCACCGCGGCCCGGATTCGGACGGATTCTGGACTGGCGATGGGGTCGCTTTGGGCCATCGTCGCCTGTCTATCGTCGAGCTTAGCCCTGCCGGCGCCCAGCCAATGATCTCCGGTTCCGGGCGGTATGTGCTCGCCTATAACGGAGAAATTTATAATCACCTTGCGTTACGCCGCGCCCTTGAGAAGTCGAGAGCCGTCGCGGCGTGGCGAGGCGGTTCGGATACTGAGACGCTGCTGGCCGGCATCGAATTCTGGGGCCTGGATGAGACCCTGCGGCGCGCCCACGGAATGTTCGCCATCGCTGTCTGGGATCGTCAGCAACGCAGGCTGTCGCTCGCCCGTGACCGGCTGGGCGAAAAGCCGCTGTACTGGGGCTATACGGGCCGCAATCTGGTGTTTGGCTCGGAGCTGAAAGCGCTGCGCGCTCACCCTGATTTTGCCGCCCATGTCTGTCCGGAGGCGGTGCAGCAGTTTCTGCGTTTCGCCTACGTCCCAGCGCCTCGCAGCATCTACCGCGGCGTCTGGAAACTGGAGCCCGGCTGCATCCTGGATATTGAGGGCCAGCCAGCCCCTCTGCGCGCCCCGCTCCGCCCCGGCGAGGCCAGGGATGGCCATTCAGTCCGGCGCTACTGGTCGGTCAACGATGTTATCGATGCCGGCGCAGCAAGCCAGTTTGCCGAGGAAGCGCCAGCCCTGACCGCGCTGGAGCGCAGTCTCTCGGAAGCCGTTGGGCGCCAGATGATGGCCGACGTGCCTCTGGGGGCGTTCCTGTCCGGCGGCATCGACAGCTCGTTGATCGTCGCGCTGATGCAGCAGCAATCCGACCGGCCGGTGCGCACGTTCACCGTGGGCTTCGCCGAGGCCGCCTATAATGAAGCGCCGCATGCAGCCGCCGTCGCGCGCCATCTGGCGACTGACCACACGGAGTTGATGGTCTCTGAGCAGGATGCACGCGACGTCATTCCACTGCTGCCCGATATGTATGATGAGCCCTTCGCTGATTCATCGCAGATTCCAACGTTCCTTGTGTGCCAGGCGGCGCGGCGGCACGTCACGGTCGCACTGTCCGGCGATGGCGGCGACGAATTGTTCGGCGGGTATAACCGGTATTCTTGGGGCCCAAGGATCTGGAAGAAGCTGAGATGGATGCCGCACCCTGTGCGGACCGCCATCGCCGCTGGCATCAACGCCACGCCAGCCCCCGCCTGGGACGCCATTGGCGCGCTCAGCGCGAGGGCTGGGGGACCAGACGTCGGGCGACTTAGCGAAAAAGCCCATCGCCTGGCAAGCCGCATGAGCGGCGTCAGAAACGTCGACGACCTCTACCGCAGAACCGTCTCCTGCTGGTCGCCTGACGCACTGAAGGCTAGCGCGCACGAACCTGCGTCGCTGCTTGACGACCCGTTGCCGGCGACCCTACCAGACGCGGCCGCCAGGATGATGGCGCAGGACATGCGCAGCTATTTGCTTGACGACATCATGTGCAAGGTTGATCGCGCCGCCATGGCGGTGAGTTTGGAGACAAGGGCGCCGTTTCTCGATCCGGACGTCGTCGCCGTATCGCAGCGGCTGCCGATCGATATGAAAATTCGCAACAATTCCGGCAAATGGGCGTTGCGGCAGATCCTTTACCGGCATGTGCCACAGGCGTTGATTGAGCGCCCCAAGACCGGTTTTTCAATTCCGATTGGCGCCTGGCTGCGTGGACCCCTGCGCCCCTGGGCCGAAGGGATTCTGCGATCCGACTGTCTGTCCCCCTACATCGATCAACGGCGCCAGGTTGACCTGATCTGGGCCGAGCACCTGCGCGGAACGCATGACCATACCCCCCAGCTCTGGACGATCCTGATGCTGGGCGCGTGGCTGCAGCGCTGGCGTCCTGCCTAAGGCCCCATCGGCTGCCGCCATGGCGCTCGCGGCGGCAGGCCCCGGCGCCGCCACTTGGCGCGCGATCGCCTAAAAGGGTGGGCGCGCGCCATCCGGGCGCTGCCGCGCAGGACGGCGTCATCTGGGCCAACATCTGCGCAAGGCCGCAAGGCGGCCCTCATACACCCGTGGCGGTCATGACTTCGACACGCGGCCTGGCCATGCTAAACCAGCCGGCAATGAATGCGCCGTTCTCGCCGCCTGAGGCGACGGGCGTGCGTCTTTGCGTGTAAGGCTCCGTCGCCGGCTGCGGCGGCGGGGCGTTTGCGCTTTCGCAAGAACGTCTTCACCGCGCGCATGAACCGTGCTGGGCGAGCCTCGCCCAGACCTCATGCCAAGCAATGCTGTCGAGCCAATGACCGATCAGATCATCACGCGATTCGCCCCCTCTCCGACCGGCTACCTGCACATCGGCGGCGCACGCACGGCTTTGTTCAACTGGCTCTACGCCCGCAAGATGGGCGGCAAGATGCTGCTGCGGATCGAGGACACCGATCGCGAGCGCTCAACCGACGGCGCCATCGCCGCCATCATCGATGGCCTCGGCTGGCTCGGGCTCAATTGGGACGGCGACGTGGTCTACCAGTTTGGCCGCGCCGACCGGCACCGTGAGGTGGTGGCGCAATTGCTGGCCAGCGGCGCAGCCTATCACTGCTACGCCACGCCAGAAGAACTCACCGAGATGCGTGAGCTGGCCCGTAAGGAAGGTCGGCCAATGCGCTACGATGGGCGCTGGCGTGACCGCGACCCTTCGGAGGCCCCGGCCGGCGTCAAGCCGGTGGTGCGCCTCAAGGCGCCGCTGCATGGCGAGACCAGCATCGATGACCAGGTCCAGGGGCTGGTGACCTGGAAGAACGAGAACCTCGACGATCTGGTGCTGCTGCGCTCCGACGGCAACCCCACCTATATGCTGGCCGTGGTGGTCGATGACCACGATATGGGCGTCACCCATATCATCCGCGGCGACGACCATCTGACCAACGCCGCCCGCCAGAAGCAGATCTATGAGGCGCTCGGCTGGCGGACGCCGGTGATGGCGCATATTCCGCTGATTCACGGTCCAGATGGCGCCAAGCTTTCCAAGCGTCATGGCGCCCTTGGCGTCGAGGCCTATCGCAGCATGGGCTATCTGCCCGAGGCGTTGCGCAATTATCTGGTGCGGCTGGGCTGGAGCCATGGCGACCAGGAAGTGTTTTCCACTGAGGAAATGATTGAAGCCTTCGGCCTCGGCGCCATTGGCCGCTCGGCGGCGCGCTTCGACTTCGCCAAGCTGGAGAACCTCAACGGCATTTACATGCGCAACGCCAGCGACGCCCGGCTGGTTGAAGCGCTTGAGACCATCCTGCCAGAGCTCGGCGCCGCCCGTGGCCTCGGCGACCGCTTCACCGACGCCCAGCGCAGCCAGCTGCTGGCCGCCATGCCAGGCCTCAAGGAGCGCGCCAAAACCCTGGTGGAGCTGCTCGACAGCGCCGCATATCTCTACGTCTCCCGTCCGCTGCCGCTGGAGCCGAAGGCGGCGGCGCTGCTGGATGACGGGGCCCGCGACCGGCTTGCCCAGGTGCTGGCAGGCATTGAACAATTGCCCGAGTGGACTGCTGAGGCGCTTGAGGCGGTGGTCCGCCAGGTAGCGGAAGCGGCTGGGGTCAAGCTTGGCCAGGTGGCCCAACCCCTGCGCGCCGCCCTCACCGGCAAAACCACCTCTCCGGGCCTGTTTGACGTCATGGTCGTGCTCGGCCGCGACGAAACCATCGCCCGTTTGCGCGATCAGACGACCTGAACATTGTTGCAGGCCGCTCACCCTCGCGAACCGGGTATACTGGCGGCCAACAACCCAGTTCGCCGGGCGGCGGCTGGTCCGCCTCCGCCCGGGTTCTGGCCGTGAGCAGCACAGGCGCGCCGATGCTGGCGCAGGCCCGACGCATGACCGCAACCTCTGGCAACCCTTGCCATGCAAGGGTCGCGACCTCGCCCAATATTGGGCAGTGAACTGTGCTCCAGAAGTGTAGTTACGCTTGATGGGGCATCCCAAATCGGGTACCGAGACACAAGCCTGCCCGTCGTTCTTACGAGGGGTTGCACAATAAAACCCAACACCGCGTGGCGCGACAGGCGCCCTGCTTCGGCCTCCGGAGCGCCGCACGGTCAGACCAGGCCAAGGGTGATTCAATGACAGCAAAAACGGCTGCGCTAAGCGTCGATGGCAATTCGGTGGACCTCAAGGTTAAAGAGGGCACCATCGGACCGAGCGTCGTTGATATCGCGCCCCTGTATAAAGAAACAGGGATGTTCACCTTTGATCCGGGCTTCACCTCGACGGCGTCGTGCGAGTCCAAGATCACCTATATCGATGGCGACGAAGGCATCCTGCTATATCGTGGCTATCCGATCGAGCAGCTGGCCGAGAACGGCGACTTCCTCGAGACCTGCTATCTGCTGCTGGAAGGCGAGCTGCCGACCGCCTCGCAGAAGGCTGACTTCGACTACCGCGTCACCCGCCACACCATGGTGCATGAGCAGCTGCTGCGCTTCTTCCATGGCTTCCGCCGCGACGCGCACCCCATGTCGATCATGGTGGCGTCGGTCGGCGCCCTGTCGGCGTTCTATCACGACTCAACCGACATCAACGATCCCAAGCAGCGCATGATCGCCTCGATGCGCATGATCGCGAAGGTCCCCACCCTCGCCGCGCTGGCTTACAAATATCATGTCGGCCAGCCGTTCGTGTATCCGCAGAACGATCTGGACTACACCTCGAACTTCCTGCGCATGTGCTTCGCCGTGCCGTGTGAGGAGTACAAGGTCAATCCGGTGCTGTCGCGCGCCCTTGACCGCATCTTCATCCTGCACGCCGACCACGAGCAGAACGCCTCGACCTCGACCGTGCGTCTCGCCGGTTCGTCTGGCGCCAACCCGTTCGCCTGCATCGCCGCTGGCATCGCCTGCCTGTGGGGACCTGCGCACGGCGGCGCCAACGAAGCCGCCCTCAAGATGCTTGAGGAAATTGGCACCGTTGACCGTATTCCGGAGTTCATCGCTCGCGCCAAGGACAAGAACGATCCGTTCCGTCTGATGGGCTTTGGCCACCGCGTATACAAGAACTACGACCCGCGCGCCAAGATCATGCAGAAGACCACCCATGAGGTGCTCAACGAGCTTGGCATCAAGGACGACCCGCTGCTCGAAGTGGCGCTGGAGCTTGAGCGCATCGCCTTGTCGGACGAGTACTTCATCGAGAAGAAGCTGTATCCGAACATCGACTTCTATTCGGGCATCACCCTGAAGGCCATGGGCTTCCCCACCGCCATGTTCACGGTGCTGTTCGCCCTCGCCCGCACCACGGGCTGGATCGCCCAGTGGAAGGAAATGATCGAGGATCCGGGCCAGCGCATCGGCCGTCCGCGCCAGCTTTACACCGGCGCGCCAGAGCGCGACTACGTCAACATCAACATGCGTTGATGCCTGGCGCAGGCCACGAGATGATGCAAACCCCGGCCATTGGCCGGGGTTTTTTGTTTGTGGGTTTGGCGGAAGGCTGGCGCGGCGGACCTTGCCGGCAGACCTGGGTTCGCCCCGACGCTGTGACGCTTGCAGCCAGAGATTAGCTGGCGAGAGCGTCGCTTTGGCTAATGCCGTCATTGGACACAGGCGCCCCGTGTCGTCGGAGCCGCTTGCGCGCGTGATGGACTGATGCATCGAATGAATGCGCTGGCCTGCGCCCGGCGGCGCGCAGGTTCGGATGGCTCGGCCTGGCGCGGCGCGGACTGGAAAATCTGGCGCCGATGGTGGCCTCGCGCGGCCCGCTATCATCATGCGGCCTGCCCGCGCGGCTATTCGCCGTCAGCGGCTGCGCGCAGCGATCACCTCAAGCACGATGCGGGCGGCGCGTTCGGATGGCGTTTCGTCGCCGGTGCGCATCTGGGCGTCGAGTCGCGCCAGAGCGGCGACCTGGGCGCGCCGCTCCGGCGTGTCAGCCAGCAACGGCGCCAGCGCAGCGGAGAGGTTCTCGGGCGTGCAGGTTTGCTGGATGAATTCCGGCACGGCGTTCTCACCCAGGGCCAGATTGGCCAGCACGGCTGACGGCGCGATAATGAGCCGGCGAAGGATCATCTCTTCGATGGCGGCGACGCGATAGCCGATAACCATCGGCACGCCGGCCAGCGCCAGTTCCAGCGATACGGTGCCCGATGCAGCCAGCGCCGCGTCGGCCGAACGAAACGCGGCGAACTTCGCCGCTTCGCCGAGCACGATCTCGGGCTGCACCGGCCATTGCGCCACGCCGTCGCGCACCATGTCCAGCAGATGCGGCACGGCAGGCAACGACAGCCGGAAGTCATGGCCATGGGCGCGGAGCGCGCCAAGGGTCTCGCCAAACACGCCGAGCAGGCGCGACACCTCACTGCGGCGGCTGCCAGGCAGCACCAGCAGATGCGGCGGCGACGACAGCGCATGGTCAAACGGCCGGTGGCCCCGCAGCACATCCAGCTTCTCGATCAGCGGATGGCCGACATAGGTGCAAGGCGGCCCGCCGAGGCGACGGTGCGCTTCTGGCTCAAACGGCAGCAGGGCCAGCAGATGATCGACATAGGGCGCCATCTTGCGCGCCCGCCCTGGCCGCCACGCCCACACGCTGGGGCTGACATAGTCGACGATGGGCAGCTCAGGCATCCGCTTGCGCACGCGCCGCGCCACGGCGTGGGTAAATTCGGGGCTGTCGATGATCACCAGAACATCCGGGCGCGCGGCGACAACAGCCTCAACCGTCTGGCGCATGCGGCGCAACAGCGTCGGCAAACGCTTCAGCGGCTCGATGAAGCCCATCACCGCCACATCATGCAGGGGAAAAATACTGTTCAGCCCCAGCCGGGACAGCCGCTCGCCGCCAACCCCGCCGAAGCGCACACCATCCGCCCCCAGCCGCGCCAGCATGGCCTGCGCCATGCCCGCCCCCAGCTGGTCGCCCGATTCTTCACCGCACACGATCCAGACATTCAGCGGTGAACTGGCGCTCATGCAGATGTTCTCCCAATGATCAGCGGGCTGATGCAACAGCCTCATCAGACAGGCGCATTAAGCGCAACGCAATCCGCTCCGGCATGGGCGTCCGCCGGGACGCCCCCCCGTCGACAGGCCCCAGAGCATTTCCCCCCTGCAGGCGAGCGCATCACCCCAACAACCACCGTCATGCCCGCGCTTGACGCGGGCATCCACGACTTGCCTTAGGCCATGCCCCGCCGTCATCAGCCCAGAAGCGCGGCCCTCATCCAACCGCCATCAGAAACCACACAAGAACAACCCGCGCCGATCAGCCTCCGCGATGGCCTGCGGCTGGTCGATGATCAGCGTCCGCCCTGCCCCAACAGCGATGCCGGCAAAGCCGGCGGCCGCCGCGCGGCGCACGGTGCGTGGGCCAATCACCGGCATGTCGATGCGCAAATCCTGGCCGTGCTTGGCGGTCTTGACCAGAACGGGCGGCCCGGGCGAGCGCGGCAACCGCCCAGTGCCCCACAATTTGCCAACCCGGCGGATCATGGCGTCGGTGCCTTCGGGCCCCTCAACGGCGCAGATGCGACGCCCGGAGACAACCGCCGCCTGACCGACATCGAAGGGCGACAGCGCCGTGAGCATGTCATTGGCAAGCGAGATCGCCTCTGGCTGACTGATGGGACAGCCGCCGATCTGGCCCGCCGGCGCCAGCAGCTCCGGCGCCAGATCATGCACGCCACGAATGGCGAAGCCCTGGTCTTCCAGCAGGCGCACCACGCCGCGCAACAATCCATCATCGCCAGAACTGGCGAGCTCGGCGATCAGGTCGCGGTTGCGAAAGGCGGAATAGGCGCCGAGCAGCGCCAATGGTCCGGGCCGGTGGACATAACCGACCAGCGTCACCGCGCCAGGCGACAGCCGACGCAGCGTATCGAGCACGCCGCGCCCGTCGAGAATGCCGTGGCAGGCGGTCGCCGCCCGGCGGGTCGCCCGGTCGGCGAAACCGCGCAGGGCGATGATGTGCACGTCAACGCCGCGCCGCGCCAGCACATCGCGCAGCGCCAGCGGCAGCGCGCCGCCACCAGCAATGATGGCGACAGACGCGCTCATGGCTCAGTCTGCGCTCCGCGGCGTGCAGATGGCGCGGTCGCCGCCTTCGCGAATAAAGGCCAGCACCTCGGTCACCAAAGGATGCGCGCCCAGCTCGCTCTCGGTGTCCGCCACCCGCTCCAGCAAGGTGCCTTCCGCCGCAAACAGCATGCGATAGGCGCGACGCAGGGCGTGAATATCCTCGCGCTCAAAGCCGCGCCGCTTCAGCCCGACCAGATTGAGGCCAGCCAGATGGGCGCGGTTACCGATCACCATGCCATAAGGGATCAGGTCATTCTCCAGCCCCGACATGCCGCCGACAAAGGCGTGCGAGCCGACGCGGGTGAACTGGATCACCGCCGAGCCGCCGCCGAAGATCACATGGTCGCCAACGGTGACGTGGCCAGCCAGCATGACATTGTTCGACATGATGACATTATCGCCCACCCGGCAATCATGCCCGACGTGCGAATTGGCCAGCAGGGCGCAACGATCACCGACCACCGTCTCCAGGCCGCCGCCAGCGGTGCCGGGATTGATGGTGACGCCCTCACGCAGCATGCAATCGGCGCCGATGCGCAGCGTCGATGGTTCGCCAGCGTATTTCAGGTCCTGCGGCGCATGACCGATGGAGGCGAACGGATAAATCTTCGTGCGCGGGCCAATGCTGGTGCGCCCGGCGACCGCCACATGGCTGACCAGTTGCACGCCATCGCCCAAAGTCACCTCCGGGCCGACCGTGCAGAACGGGCCGATGCTGACGCCGGCGCCAATCGTCGCCGCCGGATCAACCACGGCGAGCGGATGGATCTCCGCGCCGCCGCTCACTCGAGCACCAGCATGGCGGAGACTTCCGCTTCAGCGACCAGCGCGCCATTCACCTTGGCCTCGCCGCGATACCACCACATGTTGCGGCGGTTATTGAGCTTGCGCATGTGGAATTCCACCACATCGCCGGGCTCAACCGGCTTGCGGAACTTGCACTTGTCGATGGTCATGAAGAACACCTGCTTCGGCGCCTTCGACTCGGCGATCTTGGAGGCCACGCAAATGGCGCCCGCGGTCTGGGCCATGCCCTCGATCAGCAGCACGCCCGGATACAGCGGCCGCGTCGGGAAATGCCCCTGAAACTGCGGCTCATTGATGGTGACGTTCTTGATGCCGATGCAGGAATTGTCCCCGTCGATCTCCACGATCCGGTCGACAAGCAGGAATGGATACCGGTGTGGCAGATAGCTCATGATCTGCAGAATATCGGCGGAATCCAGCTTCTGCGGCGCCCCTTCCATCAACATGCTCCCTGATATGCGCTGTCCGGCGGCAAAGCGCCCCGGCCTGTAGACCCTCAGCCTGACGCGGCCCTAAGTGACCCGCCCTGCCTGTCTGCCCTGGTCTGGGCGCAAGGTTGACCGACCGAGGGGTCTCAATGGTCAACCGGCGCCCGATGAATCAGTTGTTGCGATCACGCGACGCCAGCTTTTTAAGCGCTGTCATCTCGCGGAACCACTCCTTGATCGGTCGGGCGGGCGTGCCCCCCCATACCGATCCGGGCGGCACGTCGGAATTGACGTTCGAAGTGGCGGCGATCTGCGACCCGGCGCCGATGCGCACATGGCCGACCACACCGACCTGGCCGCCGATCACCACATAGTCTTCAAGCGTCGACGAGCCGGCGATGCCAACCTGGGCGACGATGACGCAATGGCGACCGATCACCACGTTGTGGGCGATCTGCACCAGATTGTCGATCTTGGTGCCCTCGCCAATCATCGTGTCGCGCGTTGCGCCGCGATCAACCGTGGTGTTGGAGCCAATCTCCACATCATCCTGAATGATCACCCGGCCAATCTGCGGCGACTTCAGATGCGTCGCCCCCATGGCGAAGCCGAAGCCATCCTGGCCCACGCGCACGCCGGGGTGCAGAATGACGCGGTTGCCGAGCAAGGCATGCTGCAACACGACGCCAGGAGCGATGGAGCAGTCCCGGCCAATACGCACCCCCGGCCCCACAACCGAACCCGCGCCGATCACCGTGCCACGGCCGATCTCGGCGCCGGCGCCAACGATGGCGCCTGGGTCGATCACAGCCCCCTGCTCGATGCGCGCTTCCGGATGAACGATCGCGCCAGGGGCCACGCCGGTGGCGCCAAAGAAGGAGCCGGGCCGCATGGAATCAGGAAACAGCGCCGCCAGCGCCTGGGCGAAAGCGCGATGCGGATCGCGGCAGACAATCGCCACCGTCTCGCCCTGCACGCGGCTGGCGTAGCGCTCCGACACCAGCACCGCAGCGGCGCGGCACTGGCCGAGCGCCGTCACGTAGCGGGCGTTGTCCATATAAGCGAGGTCGCCGGGGCCGGCGCTCTCCAGCGGGGCCACCGCCGTGATTTCCCGCGCAGCATCCACGCCCTCAGGCAGGGTCGCGCCAGCAAGGCCAGCCACTTCCCCCAGCGTCACGCCCCGTGCGGGCCGGAAAAATACAGGATCAGTCATTATACGGGGCCATACTGCGAAAACGGCGGGACGTCCAGAAGACGACCCGCCGCCACAAGCTGGAAGTTCAGGCCGCGCCCGGCGGCCTGAGCATGGATCAGAAGCTGCCGCCGCCCGAGAAGCGGAAGGCCTGGGTACGGTCGCCGGTCGCCTTCGACAGCGCGTAAGCGTAGTCGAAGCGGATCGGACCAAGCGGCGACTGCCACAGGATCGAGGCGCCGACCGAGGTACGGATAGCCTTGCTGTCGTAGACGTTCACGCACTCTGGCTGAACCGGCAGACCGGCGGTGTTGCAGCCCGTCGGACCCCAACCCTCGATAACGCCATTGTTGTTCAGGTCGAACTGACGACGACCCTTGTAGCCAAACAGCGTGCCGGCGTCGGCGAACACGGCGCCCTTCAGGCCGATCTCACGCGGAACCAGCGGGATCGGGAACTGGATCTCGGCGCTGGCGCCGAAATAGGTGGTGCCGCCGATGGCGTTGGTCGAGGGATCGCCGTTCAGGTCACGCGGGCCGAGACCCGAGGGAGCGAAACCGCGGACCAGCGTCGGGCCCATGAAGAAGTGGTCGGTAAGGCGCAGGTCCTTGCCGCCGATGGCGTTGATGTGGCCGCCCTGCAGCTTCAGGATACCGACGTAGTCGTCGAAGATCTCGTGGTAGTAACGGGCCTCACCGGTGGCGCGGATGAAGCGGGAGTCACCGCCCAGACCCGCCACTTCCGGACGGAACTCGGCGTAGATGCCGTTACGCGGATCCTTGACGTTATCCAGCGTGCTGTAGGTGAGCGTGGCGCCGACCAGCGAGGTGATGGTGTTGCCGCGCGCTTCCTTGACCGCGATCGACGCTTCACCGTCGTATGCGCAGTTCGGATAGAGCGCCAGCGCCCCTGGCTGACCGTCATAAAGGAACAGATTACCCGGCGCGCCCGGCAGGAACGTCGTCGTATAACCCGGCAGCGGCACGGAGCAGTCGTTGTACGGCTTCTTGTAGCTGTTCGGCACCTTCAGATTGGTCTGGTACAGCGAATAGCGCAGCTGCAGCGAGAACTCTTCGGTGATCGGCAGGCCGAAGCGGATGGTGCCGCCCGAGGTGCGGGTCTCGTAGTTACCGTATTCGGTATTGTCCACATATTTGGTGAACACGTCGAAGCCGGCGGCGAGACGCTGACCGAGGAAGTAAGGCTCGGTGAAGGAGAACTGCACGCCATTGGCGCGCTGGCCCAGCTGACCCGACAGCTTCACATACTGGCCGCGACCCATGAAGTTGGACTCAGCCACGGCGACCTCGCCGATGATGCCGTCCTGGGTCGAGTAACCGCCCGAGATCGAGAACTGGCCAGTGGCCTGATCTTCAACCTCAATGTTCAGGACCACCCGGTCAGGCTGGCTGCCTGGCTCATTGGTGACGCGAACCTTCTTGAAATAGCCAAGGTTGTTCAGGCGGCGCTCAGCGCGATCCACCAGCACCTTGTTGTAAGCATCACCCTCTTCCAGGTCGAGCTCACGACGGATGACGTAGTCGCGGGTACGGGCGTTGCCACGGATGTTGATGCGCTCAACGTAAACCCGCGGACCTTCCTCAACGATATAGGTGAGGCCGATGGTCTTGTTGTCGCTGTCGCGCACGCCAGCCGGACGCACCTGGGCGAAGGGATAGCCACGACGCATCACGTCGGTGGTCATCGCCTCAAGGCCCTTTTCGATGGCGTCAGCGTCATAGGTCTGACCGGCCGAGGTCTTCATGCGGCCACGCACTTCCTCAGCGGCGACGCCAGGAATGCGGGACTCAACGTCAACGGCGGCGATGCGGTAAGGCGCGCCTTCATCGACGCCAATGGTGACGATCCAGCCGCCCTTGGCCTCATCGAACACGGCGTCCGACTGCACGATACGGAAGTCTGCGTAGCCGTTCTTCAGATAGAAGCGACGGATCGCGTCCTCGTCCTGGGCGATCTTGTCCGGATCATACACGTCGGTGGTCTTCAGCCACGACAGCAGATTCATCTCGGTGGTCTGCATCAGATTACGCAGACGGGTCGATGAATAGGCGTGATTGCCGACGAAATTGATTTCCTTGATGCCAGTCTTGTCGCCTTCCTTGATGGTGAAGACGACGTCCACGCGACCATTGTCGAGCGGCACAATCCGGCTGGAGACAGTGGCGAAGCCACGGCCGCCGCGCTTGTAGATTTCGCGCAGCAGCGCCTCATCAGACTGAACGCGGGCAGGACTGAACGGGTCGCGGGCCTTGGTGGAGAGCTCGCCCAGAAGCACGTCCTTCTGGATCTTCTTGTTGCCCTCGAACACCACGCGATTAACGATCGTACGCTCACTGGCGCGCGATGCGCTGGCATGGTGGCCACGGCCCTCCGCCGAAGACTGGGCCTGAACGCTGACGACGCCAGTCGCCAACACCAGCCCGGTGGCAAGGGCAAGACGGCTCACGCTCGTCAAACCCATCCTGCGGATCGTTGCAGTCACATTCATAAACTGGCCGCCCTGATTCTTATGGACCCCGGAACGGGGGCATTATCCATGCGTTCTACGCTGCCTCTGAAATTGCTTCTAACGTGTTTACGTTGGCATGCAATCGAAGAGAAGGTTAACAAAACCTTTTTTTGAGAGCGTGGTTACGAAGTCACGATCCCCCCAGACCGAGCCGGCTGCCGAGGTGCATCAGATCGTTCCAGGTCACGAAGATCATCAGCATCAACACCAGCGCCAGCCCGATACGGAAACCGTACTCCTGCAGCCGCTCGCTCATGGGGCGGCCGCGCACGGCCTCCACTGCATAAAACAGCAGGTGGCCGCCGTCGAGCATCGGTATCGGAAAGAGGTTAAGCAGTCCGATCGACACTGACAGGAATGCCGCCAGATTGAGGAGCGGCGTAATCCCCATTTGGGCCACATGGCCTGATACCTGGGCGATGCGAATGGGCCCCGACAGCTGGTCGACGGATTCCTTGCCGACGATCAGCTTGCCCAGATAATCAAAGGTGCGATCGACCACATACCAGGTCTCCATCACCCCCATCTGCAGGGATTCCAGCGGCCCGAAATGGCGCACCCGCGCGTCTTCGGGATTGCGCGAGCCCTGCACGCCGAGCATGCCGATGCGCTGCTTGCCGAAAGGCGTGGACAACTCGCGCGTCGCCGGCGTCGCCGTCAGCTGCACGGGAGCGCCGCCGCGGTCGACGGTAAAATTCAGCGCCTCGCCCGCCTTGGCCGAGATCACCCGCTGCATGTCGGCGAAGCTGCTGACGCGGGCGCCGTTGATCGTGGTCACCACATCGCCTGGCTTGAAGCCAGCGGCGGCGGCGGCGCTGTTCTCCTGCACCGCATCGATGCGCGGGATCAGCTCGACACGGCCATAGGCGTAGATGGTGGCGCTGAAGATGGCGATTGCCAGCAGGAAGTTGGCCACCGGCCCGGCGGCGACAATGGCGGCGCGGCGCGGCAACGTGGCGTGCTGGAAGCTCTCCGCCCGCTCCTGGGCCGTCATGGTCGCCATGGCGGCCCGGTCAGGGGTGCTGGCGGCGCCAGCGTCGCCAGCGAATTTCACATAGCCGCCGAGCGGAATGGCGGCCACCTTCCAGCGCACGCCGCGCTTGTCGGTCCAGCCGAACAGTTCGCGACCGAAGCCGATGGAGAACACCCTGACGCCGACGCCGCACCAGCGGCCGACGATATAGTGGCCATATTCATGCACGAACACGACGATCGAGAGCACGAATATGAATGGGATGACAGATCCCAGGAATGACCCGAACAGACCAGTCAGTCCGCTAATATCCATGTGCTCCGGCTCCATCGACGCCCGGCGTTAGCGCCGGCCGATCTGTATCAGCAATAATCCTGGCTGGATTCAGGCGAAGGCTGCGCCATGCGCCGGCGCGTCGCCCGCGTCAAAATTCCGGTGACGCACGTTCGGTGGAACATGTCTGACAGCCCCGACCGCCCGCCCCGCAGCCCCTGACGCAACCGGCGCCGAAGCCGGCCCCTCAGGCCAGCTTCTCCAGTGTATATGCCCGCGTTTCAGCATCAATGGCCAGCGCGGCGTCAATGCTGTCTGGCGCCGGCCCTGAGCCCGAGCTGGCGCAGACCTGGTCGATGAGCCTTGCGATGTCGGCGAAGCCAATGCGGCCATCGAGGAACGCAGCCACCGCCACCTCATTGGCGGCGTTCATCACCGTGGCCGCCCGGCCGCCGGCGCGCATCGCTTGCTGGGCGATGGCGAGGCAGGGGAACCGCTCGAGGTCCGGCGCCTCAAAGGTCAGCGCGCCGATGCGCGCCAGATCGAGCCGCGGCGTCGTCAGCGCAAGGCGCTCCGGCAGGCCGAGACAATGCCCAATGGGGATTCGCATGTCGGGCGAAGCCATGCCGGCGGTCACCGAGCCATCGCTGAACGCCACCAGACCGTGGATCACCGATTGCGGGTGCACAAGGACGTCGAACCGATCGGCATCAAGACCAAAAAGATGCATCGCCTCAATAAGTTCGAGGCCTTTGTTCATCAAACTTGCCGAGTCAATGCTGATCTTGGGGCCCATCGACCAGGTTGGATGGGCCAGCGCTTCCTTCGGCGTGATGCTGGCCATCTCAGCCGCCGGGCGGGTGCGGAACGGGCCGCCGGATGCGGTCAGCGTCATGCGCTCGACCCGCTCCACCGGCTCGCCGCCCAGCGCCTGCCACAAGGCGTTGTGTTCAGAATCGACGGGCAGCACTGGCACGCCAAGGGCCCGGGCGTCGCGCATAAAGGCCTCGCCGGCGCAGACGAGGCATTCCTTGTTAGCCAGCGCCATGGTGCGGCCCGGGCGCATCGCTGCATGGGTCGGGCGCAGGCCGGCGGCGCCCGAGATCGCCCCCACCACCAGCTCACAATCCATGGCGATGGCGTCGTCAACGGCGGATGGACCGGCGCCGCAGGCCACGCCCGCGCCCGCCAGCGCCTCACGCAACGGCGCGTGCAGCGCAGGATCAGCGAGCGCGACGAAATCCGGCTGCAACTGACGCGCCAGCTGCGCCGCCCCGGCGACGTCGGCGCCAGCGACCAGCGCGGTGACGCTGAACCGCTCAGCGTGCTCGGCGAGCACCGCCGCGGTGGAGCGCCCGACCGAGCCGGTGGCGCCAAGCACCGTCACGCGACGACGGCCCGCGTCCCCGGCCAGCGTCTGGGCTTCCGCCGACCCGGTCCATTGCCTGTCAGGGGAAGGCGCGAAGGATTTGCTCATAAGTCACTTGTTCCCGTTCGGGGCCGCGCGGCGTGGCGCCGCTGACCAGGGGCGCACGGTCAGGTTCAGGCCGCGCCGACCAGTCGCCAGCCAATGTAGCCAACGGCGACCAGCGCGGTGACCGCCCAAAAGGCGTCCAGCCGGTCGAGCACGCCGCCATGACCAGGGATCAGCTGGCCGGAGTCCTTGACCCCTGCCCGACGCTTCAGCGCCGATTCCGCCAGATCGCCGCCCTGGCCGAGCACCGAGGCCAGCGCCGAGACGGCGATGACCGGCCCGACCGACGCCCAGTCAAAGGCGGTGACCAGCACCAATACGCCAGCCAGTACGCCAGCGAGGCCCCCGCCAAAGAAACCAGACCAGGTTTTGCCGGGACTGACCGCTGGCCACAGCTTCGGTCCGCCGAGGCTTTTGCCAGTGAAATAGGCGCCGATGTCGGTGGCCCAAACCACGGCGAACATCCACAGCAGCACCGGCAGGCCAAGCGCCGGATCAGCGCGCACCAAAGGAGGCGTCAGCGCCAGCACCGCGCCAACGAGGAATCCCGCGCCAAACAGCGCCGCCAGCCGGATCGACGCCCCAGCGACGAAGCCGCTGACCAGCGCGCCAACAAGGCCAAGCCCGAGCGCCGAAAGCAGCCAGCCTGACCAGGCGGCCAGCGCAACCAGCGCCACCGACAGGGCGCAGACCAGCCGCCAGCCGCGGCGCCGTTCCCGGCTGGCCAGCGGGGCGGTCTCCGCCGCATCGGTGAGCCGCAGGAATTCATGCGTTGCGACGCCGCCGGCCGCCGCCCAGAACAGGGTGAGCCACAGGCCGCCCGAAAAGGCGACGCCCAGCGCCACCGCGCCAAGGATCACCGCAGAAACCGTACGCCGCCACAGCTCGGAACGCCCACGGAACAGGCTGTCAGCCAAAGAAAACCCGCTCAAGCGTCTTCGCCTCCCCCATGGGCATCGCGACGGCCGGCCGTCTGGCCTGCCGCACCGCTCATTGACTGCTGATCAAGCCCGGCGCCGCCCCCCGGCGCCTGTGGATCGGCCACAGCATCCACGCCGCCATAACGGCGCTCCCGGCTGGCGTATTCAGCGATGGCGGCGCGCAGCAGCGTGTCGTCAAAATCTGGCCACAGCACGGGCATGAAGACATATTCCGCGTAAGCGGTCTGCCACGGCAGAAAATTGGAGGTGCGCACCTCGCCGGAGGTGCGGATCACCAGATCCGGGTCGGGAATATCGCCGGTGTCGAGGGCGGCGCTCACCAGCTCCTCGGTGATGTCATCTGGCGCCAGTGCGCCCGCCGCCACCTGGCGGGCCAGCCGGCGCATGCAGGCGACGATCTCCTGACGGCCACCGTAATTAAACGCCACCACCAGGGTCAGACCGGTGTTGTGGCGGGTGCGCTGTTCGGCCTCTTCGAGGATGCGCCGCAGATCTTCGGCCAGCGCCTCACGCTCGCCAATGAAACGGACGCGCACGTTGATGCGCTCGAGATCGGCGAGGTCGCGGCGGAAAAACAGCCGCAGCAGCCCCATCAGCTGGCCAACCTCGACCGCCGGGCGCCGCCAGTTTTCGGTCGAGAAGCTGTAGACGGTGAGAAAATCGACGCCGAGCTCAGCGGCGCTGCGCACGGTGCGGCGCAG
Source organism: Camelimonas sp. FR25 (assembly GCF_059740505.1). Taxonomy (NCBI): domain Bacteria; kingdom Pseudomonadati; phylum Pseudomonadota; class Alphaproteobacteria; order Hyphomicrobiales; family Chelatococcaceae; genus Camelimonas; species Camelimonas sp. FR25. The sequence goes on from NZ_JCAWFG010000017.1 coordinate 99,981, forward strand.
GGCCTCGACGCCCCGGCGGTGCCCCTCGACGCGCGGGAGGCCGCGGCGCGTGGCCCAGCGCCCATTGCCATCCATGATGATGGCGACATGGCGCGGCGCCCGCGCCCCGTCCGGGGCCTGGGTGACAGGCGTCATCAAGGTATCTGTCGCAACGCCCATTGCTCGTTGGCCTGTCTAATCCTGGCCAGACTGGCCCTGCCCGGCAGGTTGGGCGTCGGCTGCCAGCGCAGGCAAACGCCCCATCCCGTCCGGTATCGCGCCGCCATGGCCACGGCGTCACCGCCGGCCCACAGGGCGCTCCCCCCTATCGTCACATGGCTACGCCGTCCGAGGCCGGCGCAGCATGCAGGCTGAATGTCTCAGACCTGCATGATTTCCTTTTCCTTGGCGGCGACCGTGGCGTCCGCGTCAGCCACGGCGGCGTCGGTGGCCTTCTGCACCTGCTCGCCGAACCGCTTCTCGTCATCCTCGGAGATGTCGCCGTTCTTTTCCAGCTTCTTCAGCAGGTCCATGCCGTCACGACGCACGTGGCGGATGGCGACCTTGGCCTCTTCGCCATATTTATGGGCGACCTTGACCATCTCCTTGCGGCGCTGCTCATTCATTTCCGGAATGCGCAGGCGGATCACCTGGCCTTCGGTGTTCGGATTGAGACCGAGGTCGGATTCGCGAATGGCCTTCTCAACCGCATTGACCATGCCGCGATCCCACACCTGAACGCTCAGCAGGCGGGGCTCAGGCACGCTGACGGTGGCGACCTGGCTGATCGGCGTTGGCGAGCCATAAGCGTCGACGGTGATCGGATCGAGCAGGGTCGACGAGGCGCGGCCCGTGCGCAGGCTGCCGAGGTCATGGCGCAGCGCGTTGATGGCGCCGGTCATGCGGCGCTTGATGTCGTCGAGGTCGAAAGTTGCGGTCGTCATAGGTTTCGCCCTGGCAATCGGTTCATTTCGGACGGCGGCCATCGGCGCGCCAGCTGTCCCGGGCGCCTATAGCATGTATCAGCCGCAAGGGGCGCCACATCCTCAGCCTTCCCGGGCGCCTGTCGCGCCAGACCCACCTGCAGCGCGCGCCTGATAGGCAGACCGAGGCCAGCCATTCGTGGCGCGGCGCCATCCTGGGTGAAGGCTACATAGCTGCTTTGCCCCGCCGGCGCGAGACCTCATATCGGCGCGCGCCGATCTGCAACCCTGGCGACGCCTCAGTTGGGCGTCACAAGGGTATGGGCGCCCTCGCCGCGCAGCGCCGTGCAAATCGCCCCGGGGCTGTGCAGCGAGAACACCAGAATGCTCAGGCCACTGTCGCGCGCCAGGGCGAACGCCGCCGTATCCATTACCTTGAGATCGCGATTGATCGCCTCGCCATGGGTCAGACGATCAAAGCGGACGGCGTTCGGATTACGGTGCGGATCGGAATCATAGACGCCGTCCACATTGGTGCCCTTGAGCAGCACGTCGCATTCCAGCTCGGCGGCGCGCAGGGCCGCGCCAGTGTCGGTGGTGAACCACGGATTGCCAGTGCCGCCGCCCAGCACAACCACCTTGCCATTGCGCAGATGGTCGATGGCGCGCCGACGGGCGTAGCTCTCACATACCTGCGGCATGGAAATCGCCGACATGGCGCGGGCCGGAACGCCAGCCGCCTCGATGGCGTGCTCCAGCGCCAGCGCGTTCATCACCGTGCCAAGCATGCCGATCGAATCGCCGGTATTGCGGGTCAGGCCGCGGGCCATGCCCTGAACGCCGCGAAAGAAATTGCCGCCGCCGACCACGATGGCCACTTCAAAACCGGCGCGACTGGCTTCCGCCACATCCGCCGCGATGGTCGTCAGGGTCTCGCCATGCAGCCCTAGGCCATGCGGCCCGGCCAGCGCCTCACCCGACAGCTTCAGCAACGCGCGTTTCACCTGCATGGGGAACTCCCTGTCCGGAAAACCGCCCCGGCTGAGCGGTTTTCGCCCTGTTGCACCTGGGCCTGGCCCCGTGAGCCCGGCCCGTTGACCAGACGGGCTGGTCAACCTTTTGTCCGCCGATCTTCGGAAGGGTTTGCGGCCATCCTGGGCCGCAAACCGCTCCAAAGCACCCGGGACGCCCCATATCAAAGCCCGATGAGCAATCTACCGCATCCGCCGACCATCGCGCAGGCGCGTAACGCCGCGCCATCCCGGTCTGGTATGGAGCCCTCCAGGCGCCGCCACAATGGCCTGGATACGCCAACCCCGGCCATTGGGCCGGGGCTGGTCAGATCTCGATCCGTGGCGCCGGGCCCGCTCAGGGCCGGCGCAACAGTCTGCGCAGCTTAGCCGCGGGCAGCGGCGACTTCAGCCGCGAAGTCCGGAGCCACTTCCTTCTCGATGCCATCGCCGAGGCCATAGCGCACGAAGCCCTTCAGGGCGACCGGTGCGCCGATCTTGCCTTCGGCTTCCTTCAGCACCTGGGCGATGGTCTTCGAAGGGTCATGGATGAAGCCCTGCTCCACAAGGGTGTTCTCCTTGTAGTAGCTCTTCATGCCGCTCTCGACGATCTTGGCCAGAACGTTCTCGGGCTTGCCAGCGTTCTTGTCACGCAGGATGGCGATCTCGCGCTCCAGCACGTCAGCCGGGATCGACGTGGCGTCGAGGCCAGCGGGGCTGGTGGCGGCCACGTGCATGGCGATCTGGCGACCGAGGGTCTCCAGCGCGGTCACGTCGCCGGTCGACTCCAGCGCAACCAGCACGCCGATCTTGCCGAGGCCTTCGCCAGCCGAATTGTGCACATAGGTGGCGATGTAGCCGTCAGCCACATGCAGGCGATCGACGCGGCGCAGGTTCATGTTCTCGCCAATGGTGGCGATCAGCTCCTGCAGCTTGTCCTTGATGGTCAGCGACGAGCCGGGGAAGGTCGAGGCTTCAAGGTTCTCCAGCGTGCCGTCGCCATTGAGGGCGATCTTGGCGGCTTCGCGGGCAAAGGCCTGGAAGGCGTCATTGCGGGCGACGAAGTCGGTCTCGGAGTTCACCTCGACGATCGCCGCGGTCTTGCCCGACGACTGCACCGACACGAGGCCCTCAGCGGCGACGCGACCAGCCTTCTTGGCGGCCTTCGACAGGCCCTTCTTGCGCAGCCAGTCAACGGCGGCTTCGATGTCGCCAGCCACTTCGTTGAGCGCAGCCTTGCAGTCCATCATGCCCGCGCCGGTCTTCTCGCGAAGCTCTTTCACCATTGCGGCGGTAATGTTCGACATGGTTGTCCCCTGAGTTTTGGGTCCGGGACAAACGTCCCGTTACAGACAGGAAGGGCCCGGCGTTGTTACGACGCCGGGCCGATGTGTTCAAAGCCGCCGCCCTGCTCACCCTGAGGAGCGCGGGCGGAATGCTCCAAAATCTTGATCAGGCTTCGACGAGCGCGCGGGCCTGGGCGACCCAATTGCCGCTCTGGATGCGACCGTTGAGCTTCAGGTCGGCGTCGAGCTTGGTGATGTCGGCGTCCTTGAGAGCAGCCAGCTGCCAGTAGTGGAACACGCCGCCTTCGTTCAGCTTGCCTTCCAGCTCCGGGCCAACGCCGGTCAGCTTGGTCAGGTCGTCCGGCGCGCCGCGCGGGGCGGCCAGCACTTCGAACACTTCGTCAGCGAAAGCTTCCGGAGCCTCGACAGCGCCCAGATCCTCAACCAGCTCTTCTTCAGCGCCCTGGTCGAAGCCCATGTCCGAGGCAGCGCGCGAAATGCCGTCGATGGCGGCCTTGGCGATCAGGTCGCAGTACAGCTGAATGGCGCGGCCGGCGTCGTCATTGCCCGGAACGGCGTAGGTGATGCCATCCGGATCGCAATTGGTGTCGACGATAGCGACGACCGGGATGCCCAGACGACGGGCTTCCTTGATCGCCAGCTGCTCCTTGTTGGTGTCGATGATGAACAGCAGGTCAGGCGTGCCGCCCATGTCCTTGATGCCGCCCAGCGCCTTCTCGAGCTTCTCCTGCTCGCGCGACAGCATCAGACGCTCTTTCTTGGTCAGCGCGTTGGCGGCGCCGCCCGAAAGCATCTCGTCGAGCTTGCGCAGGCGCTGGATCGAGCCGGCGATGGTCTTCCAGTTGGTCAGCATGCCGCCGAGCCAGCGGGAGTTGACGTAGTACTGGGCCGAACGACGGGCAGCGTCAGCGATCGAGTCCGCAGCCTGGCGCTTGGTGCCGACGAACAGCACGCGACCGCCGGAGGCGACGGTGTCAGACACGGCCTGCAGGGCGCGGTGCAGCATCGGCACCGACTGGGCCAGGTCGATGATGTGGATGTTGTTACGAACGCCGAAGATGTACTCGCTCATCTTCGGGTTCCAGCGGTGAGCCTGGTGACCAAAGTGCGCGCCGGCTTCGAGCAGCTGACGCATGGTGAAGTCAGGAATCGCCATAATTCTATTTCTCCGGTTGGTCCTCCGCGAAGCCGTTTTGACCAAGGGTCACCGGACAGCCCATTACGGACATGGGCCTGCACTTCGCGTGTGGGATGGCGCGGCTTATAGGCGCCCCGCGTTCATCAGGCAAGCCCTGCGACCTGCGGCGAATGCGATAATTGAAGGCGATCAACGCCTAACTGGCGAATGACGGCGGATTTCCGCCAGCCTTGGCGGCCTGCCGGGCCAATTCTCTCCCCCAACAAGCTGAGGTTGGCTGTCGGGAGGCTGCGACCAGCGCCGTCAGCAGGCTGCCGCGGACTGATTCATCGCGATGCGCATCAGCCGACCAGGCGTTCGCCGTGCGCGTCAGAGCGGCGACCAACGCGCATGGCGCTCATGCCGTCATGTGGTCGACAAGCCTGCAACGGCGCCGCACAACTGTCGCCCTTGGCCACTGAGCAACAATCTGACTGGGTTTGATCATGCCCCATGGCGCATCCGCCGCTCTTACCGCCGCCGCAGGCGCCCTCACCGCAACGCCGGGCGCTGACGCCGCCGGGACCGACGCTCTGCAGCGCATCGCCGCCGCGCTGGAGCGCGCCTACCCGCCGCCGCCGCCGGCGCCGGACTTCAACGCCGCCGACGCTTTTGTCTGGCTGGCGACGGGAAGCCGGTTACAGCCGGTGCCACGGGTCAACCGGGTCGCCATGGTGCTGCTGCAGGGGGTGGATCGGGCCCGCGACACCTTGCAGGACAACACCACGCGCTTCGCCAATGGCCTGCCTGCCAATAACGCCCTGCTCTGGGGCGCGCGCGGCATGGGCAAATCCTCGCTGGTCAAGGCGGTGCACGCCGCCATCAATCAGGACGACGGAATGGGCGCGCCACGCCATGGCGAGGCCCGCCTCAAGCTGATCGAGATCCATCGCGAGGACATCGCCAGCCTGCCGGCGCTGATGCAGCTACTGCGCGACAGCGCCTACCGCTTCGTGGTGTTCTGTGACGATCTGTCGTTCGATTCCGACGACACCTCCTACAAGTCGCTGAAGGCGGCGCTGGATGGCGGCATCGAGGGCCGGCCAGCCAAGGTGCTGTTCTACGCCACCTCCAACCGGCGCCACCTGCTGCCGCGCGACATGATGGAGAACGAGCGCTCAACTTCCATCAACCCGCACGAGGCGGTGGAAGAGAAGGTCTCGTTGTCGGACCGCTTCGGCCTATGGCTCGGCTTCCACAAATGCAGCCAGGACGACTATCTGGCCATGGTGAATGGCTATGTCGCCCATTACGGCCTCGCCATCGCCCCGGAGCAGTTGCGCCGCGACTCGCTGGAATGGGCGACGACACGCGGCTACCGCTCTGGCCGCACCGCCTGGCAATATATTCAGGACCTCGCTGGCCGCCTCGGCAAACCCTTGCAGGCGGAGTGACGCTCATAACCTCAGGGCGGGTTCGCCTGACGCGGTGAGGTGACGCCACAGACAGGAGCACGCCATGCATATCGTCATCTTCGTCTATGACGGCGTCACCGCCCTCGACGCCATTGGCCCCTATGATCCGCTGTCGCGCCTGCCTGAGGCGCGCATCAGCTTCGCCGGGCTGACATCGGGGCCAGTCACCGCTGGCGGCGGCGCCCAGCTGATGGCCACGGCCCTTGACCAGATCGACGCCGCCGATGCGCTGATCATTCCCGGCGGCATGCCAGCCGATCTCCGGCCCATCCTGCAATCCCGGGAAGCGCTGGACTGGCTGCGCGCCATGGACGCAGACAGCGCCTTTACCTGTTCGGTCTGCACCGGCGCCCTGCTGCTGGCGGCGGCGGGGTTGCTTGACGGTCGCCGCGCCGCCACCCATTGGCGGGCCGTGGAGGCGCTCGCGAAAATGGGCGTCGACGTCGCCCCGGAGCGGGTGCACCGGGACGGCAAATATCTGACCAGCGCCGGGGTCACCGCCGGCATCGACATGGGCATCACCCTCGCCGGACTGCTCGCCGGTGATGACGTAGGGGCAGCCATTGAGCTGAGCATGCATTACGCCCCGCAACCGCCGTATGGCACGGGCGACCCCGCCCTGTGCAAGACGCCGGAGCGGCTCCGCCTGATCGCGGAACGTCTACGCAACTGAGCCAGGCCGCAGGTGGGTTGGCGCCATCGGCGCGCGCACATAAGCTCTGCGCCCACCAACAGAAAACGCCCCGGCGGGGGACCGGGGCGTTTCCACTACTGCGACGGGGGTCTCAACCACCGGCGAGATGTGGCAGCGGGTCGACTGGCGTCGAACCCTTGCGCAATTCGAAGTGCAACTGCGGCGTCGAGACATTGCCCGACTGGCCCGAGGTAGCCACGGTCTGGCCCCGGCTGACCTTGTCGCCGCGCTTGACCTTGAGCTCGCCATTGTTGGCATAGGCCGACACCCAGCCATTCTCATGGCGGATCAGCACCAGATTGCCATAGCCCTTAAGCTCGCTGCCGGCGTACGCCACGACGCCGCCTTCAGCCGCCTTGACCGGCGTGCCCTCTGGCAACGCGATATTAATGCCTTCGCTGCCGCCACGACCGTTAAAGCCCTGGATGATGCGGCCACGCGCCGGCCAGCGGAAGCTGCCGCCCGAACTCTCGGCCTTGGCCGGAGCAGCCTCGGGCGCAGCCGCTGCCTGTACAGGCGCTGCCTGGGCAGACACGGCCTTGGGCTCGGGCGCAGCCTTGACCGGGGCGGCGGCGACCTGGCGCGCCGGCTCGGCAGGCTTCGCCTTCTCAGGCGCGGCCAGCTGTTGCGGCTTCGGCGCCGGCTGGGCGACGGGCTTCACCGCCACCTGCGGCTGAACCTGTGGCTGTGGCTGGGCGCGCACCACCTGGGGAGCGCGGTTGGCCTGGCTGGCCTGCTGCTGCAACGAGCGCGGCGGCTCGCCAGCGCGGACGGCTTGCGCCGGCTGCTGGGCGACAGTGCGCGAAGCGGCGATCACCTGGCGGGTGCGGTCCTGCGTGCTGGTCGCCATCTGCTGCGGCGCGGCGCGAACCGACTGGGCCTGGGCATTGACGCTGGCCGCGCCCTGGCGCGCGGTGGCCGTCGCCTGGCCCGCCGCCGACGTTGCTGCAGACGGATTATAGACCGGAATGATGATATTGGCGCCTGGGTTAAGCCCATTGCCGCTGAGGTTATTGGCCGAGCGGATGGCCGCCGGCGGCACGCCATAGCGATCAGCGACGCTCTGCACCGTATCGCCCTGCCCCACAGACACGGTGGCGCCGCCGATGGCGGTCCAGCCGTTGCTGCTGCCGGTGACCTGATCGGGACGCACGCCGGAGAAGCCGGACTGCTGCGGAGCCTGGTAGCTGGACTGGCTGGCGCCAGACGGCGGCGGCAGGCTCGAGGTCTGCACCGACGAGGCGCCATAGCCAGAGCCCGCGGGATTGGCGCCAGAGGAGCTCGCTCCATAAGAGCCGCCGCCATAGGACGGCGCGGCCTGACCTCCAGGCACATCCGCCGGCGGCAGGCTGCCGGTGGACATCTTGTCTGCGCCAGAGAAGCCGGCGAAACGCTGGGAATCTGCGGCGCAGGCCGCCGCCAGAAGCGAGAGCATGCTCACCCCGGCAATCCGGGCCAGAGCGCCAGAACGGTTCGTCGGATTCGTTTGAGGCATTTCACATCCACCGGCTACGCAACACAGGCAGTTAAAGCGGATTCAGGTTAAACAACGGTTTCCATTGGTCGCATCCGGTCGTTTTTCGGGCGACAATTGTCATGTTTTCCAAAGTTGCGACGTCGAGGCCGAAGAGACGTAAGGCAAAGGCCGCCATGCTCGCACGGTGCGCGCGGCGGTCGGCGCCAGCGGCGCGAAGATGCATCCAAGGCGCTGGGGGCGCGTGGCTTATCCGTCTGGCTGGAACCGACGAGGGGGCTGACGCCAGATGAACGCCCCGCTCGCGCGATGGCTACGTCGCCGCCTGACCAAAGGCGCCCCAGAACAGCACAGCTAACGCCGCAAGCACGCCGCAGCCCTGCCCGCGCATGACGCACTATGGTTAAGCGCATGCGTGGGAATGGGCGCGGCTGGCGTCGCCTGCTCGCGGGCGGAATGACGGTTGGGGCGTGGCGATGGCATCCTCGGCCGCGCTGGCAAGGACAAATGGCGGCGCAAGGGCTGGCATATCGCGCTGGGATTACGCGTTGGGATCAAGACGTGGATGCCCGTGACAAGCACGGGCATGACGGCTGATTGCTGGTCGGGGGCGCGGGGCAAGACGAGCGCGATGGGAGCCCAGCCCGCGGCGCGCATCGAGTGGGCCGTCGCGCATGGGCACGTTGCGCCTCGCACCGTCGCATATGACCTTGGCGCGCAGGGATGTTGCGCGCGCAGGCCAGCGCTGTCGCGTCTGGCGCCGCCTTACAGCGCCTGGGCGAGGCCGGGTTGCAGGCGTGGCAGGCGCAGCGGGCGACCGAGGGTTTCCGGAAACGCATCGCCCTGGCGCGCGACACAGACGAGGCGCGGGCCGGCGTCGGTGAGCATCGCCGCCACCATCCGGCCGCCGTCGTTCAGCGCCTCGACCAGCGCTGGCGGCGCATGTTCCAGCGCGCCATTGAGAATAATCCGGTCAAACCGCCCCAGCTGCGCCACCGCGTCGGCAAGGCCGTCGCCGATTTCGACCCTGGCGTTGGTCAGGTTGAGCCGGGCCAGCCGGCTGGCGGCGGCGATGGCCAGGGTGCGCATCCGTTCCAGCGACACCACCTCGGCGCCCAGATGCGCCAGCACCGCCGTGAGGTAGCCGGAGCCAGCGCCGATCTCCAGCACGCGGTGCTCGCGGCTCACCGCCAGCTCGCGCAGCATCAGCGCCAGCTGCATCGGCGAGGTCATGGTCTGGCCGCAAGGCAGCGGCAGGGCCACATCTGCCCGGGCCAGATCAGCAAAGCCACGTGGCGCGAACATGTGGCGCGGCGCCAATTCCATGGCGCGCAGGATCGCCGTGTCGCGCACGCCGCGCGAGCGCAGGCCGAGCAAAAAGGCCGCAGTTTCCTCACGTCCCGCCTCTTCACGGGGCAATTGCGCCAGCGCGGCCAAATCATTCTCCGCCATGCAAGGCGCGCCCACGACGTCGCCGTCATAAGGCGTCGTCGCGGCGGCCAGGATATTCTGGGGCATTAACACACGCAGAGGCTTAAAAATGTCTGTCGCCCGTGGGGACAGGGCGATGGCTCAAAGCAATGGCGCCAGGCACGGTGAAAGGCGCCGTCAGGGCACAGCAAGGGCAACGCGGGTGAAGCGGCGCGCCTGCCCGGCCATCCGCCACGCGCTCACCTTCGGGCGCAGCGAACGGCCCAAGCGCCAGCGGCCTTTGCCCTCAGGCGAAGGCCTGGGCGTAGCGGGTCATCAGCGGCTCATCGGTCATATTGATGCGCAGCGGCGTCACCGAGATTTTGCGGTCATACAGCGCCTTGAGGTCGGTGCCATTGCCAGGCGTCGACGGCGTCTTGCGGAAGGTCAGCCAGTAATAAGGGATCATGCGGCCGTCAGCCCGCTGCTCGACATCGAGCAGGCCCGGATCGCGGCGACCCTGGGCGGTGACGGCGACGCCCGTCACCTCGGCGGCGCTGCACGGCGGAAAATTGATATTGACCAGCGTGTCGGCGTCCATGCCCAGCGCCAGCACCTTGCGCACCACGGCCTCGCCATGGCTGGCGGCGCAATCCCACGGCGCATCCTCACGCATGCCTGGCATGAAAGACTGCGACAGAGCGATCGACTGGATGCCCAGCATGCAGCCTTCCATCGCAGCGGCGATGGTGCCGGAATAGATCACGTCCTCAGCGACATTGTGCCCCTTGTTGACGCCTGACAGCACAAGATCGGGCCGGGCGTCGCGCATGACATGGCGCACGCCCATCAGCACGCAATCGGTCGGCGTGCCGCGCACGGCGTAACGCTTGTCAGCGATCTTGCGCAGCCGCAGCGGGTCGCTCAGCGACAGCGAATGGCCGACGCCGCTCTGGTCGGATTCCGGCGCGATGACCCAGACATCGTCTGAAATCGCCCGGGCGATCTTCTCGAGAACGATCAGGCCCTCGGCGTTCACGCCGTCGTCATTGGTGATCAGGATACGCACATTTGTCTCCGGGCCCCATGGTCAGCTGGGCGGCTGCGCTGCTGGACAGCTGGCTGGGCAGGGCCGCAAGGCGCGGCCCCAAGGGTGTTGCGGACACCGCCCGCTGGCGCGTGCCCGTGGCGCAGGCAGCGCCTTGCGCGGCTCAGCCGATGCGCGTCAGGCCGCCCATATAGGGAACCAGCACGTCTGGCACGGTGATCGAGCCATCGGCGTTCTGATAGGTCTCCATCACCGCGATCATGGCGCGGCCAACGGCGGTGCCCGAGCCATTGAGCGTGTGGACGAAGCGCGTCTGTTTGGCGTCCTTCGCCCGGCAACGGGCGTTCATGCGCCGCGCCTGGAAGTCGTTGCACACCGACACCGACGACACTTCACGATAGGCCTGCTGGCCCGGCAGCCACACTTCCAGATCGAAGGTGCGGGCCGAGGCGAAGCCCATGTCGCCGGTGCACAAGGTCACCACGCGATAATGCAGGTCGAGCTTTTGCAACACCGCCTCAGCGTTGGCCAGCATGCGCTCATGCTCTTCCAGCGACGCCTCGGGCGTGGTGATGGCCACCATTTCGACCTTGGAGAACTGGTGCTGACGCAGCATGCCGCGCGTATCGCGGCCCGCTGAACCGGCCTCCGCACGGAAGCAATGGGTCAGCGCGGTGAAGCGCTTCGGCAATTCTTCTTCCGAGAGGATGCTCTCGCGCACCAGATTGGTCAGCGGCACCTCAGCGGTCGGGATCAGCCAGTGCCCATTGTCCTGCCAGTCGGCGAAGGCCTGGGCGGCGCTATCTGCGACGCCGGCCTCGGCGTGACGCCGGGCGTTGGCCGCGAACTCCTCGCGCGTCAGGCCGCCCGCGATGACGCGGAACTGGTCCTCGCGGAATTTCGGCAATTGCGCCGTGCCGAACATGGCGTCATCGCGCACCAGAACCGGCGGGTTGACCTCTTCATAGCCATGCTCACCGACATGCAGGTCGAGCATGAACTGGCCAAGCGCCCGCTCCAGCCGCGCCAGCTGCCCCTTGAGCACGACAAAGCGCGCTCCCGACAGTTTCGCCGCCGTCTCGAAGTCCATCAGGCCGAGCGCCTCGCCCAGCTCAAAATGCTGCTTTGGCGCAGTAACGCCCTGCAGGCGGTCAGGGCGGGCGTCGGGGCGCTCGCCATAAACGCTCTTCAGCACATTGTCGGCCTCATCCGCGCCATCGGGAACCTCGGCCAGCGGGCTGTTGGGGATCGCCGCCAGCTCCTGTTCCAGCGCCGCCAGCGCCTCGCGCTCGCGCGCCTCCAGCTCCGGGGCGGTCGCTTTCAGCTGCGCCACCTCGGCCTTGAGGGCGTTGGCCCGGTCGAGGTCCTTGGCCCGCATCGCCTCGCCGACCTCTTTCGACAGAGCGTTGCGGCGCTCCTGGGCGGTCTGGGCGGCCTGAATGGCGGCGCGGCGCGCGTCATCCAGCTCCAGCAGACGGGATGACAGCGGGGCAAGGCCACGGCGCGCCAGCGCGGCGTCAAAGGCTTGCGGGTCATCACGGATGAGGCGGATGTCGTGCATGGAGATCACACGTTAAGGCTGGGCCAGCGCCGGCGACAGGCCAGGGCAGGCGTTTCGGGATGGCCGGGACGCGCGACGCCACAGGCTGCGCGACACAGGGCCAGACTGCTGGGTGTTTGCGATTGTCGGCGCGCCGGGTCAACCCCGGAACGAAACCAGGCCGGCTTAGCCGGCCTGTTCCACTATGCCCGCGACAGGCCGCCCTGGCTTAGATGCCGTCACCTATGGTGGTCGCCACCTCGCGGGCTTCTTCTGCCTCGCGCGCCGCCTCAGCCGCCGCCCGCTTCTTCTCGGCCATACGCACGGAGAAGATCGACGCCTCATACAGAAGCAGCGTCGGAATGGCGAGGGCGAGCTGGCTGATGACGTCCGGCGGCGTCAGCACAGCGGCGACAACGAACACCGCCACGATGGCGTAACGCCGCTTCTCCTTGAGGAACTGCGAGGTGACGATCCCCGCCCGACCCAGCAGGGTCAGGATCACCGGCAGCTGGAAGCAGATGCCGAAGGCGAAGATCAGCGTCATGATCAGCGACAAATATTCGCTAACCTTGGGCAGCAGCTGGATCGCCGCCTCGCCCTCGCCGCCCGCCTGCTGCTGGCCGATGGAGAAGTTCATCACCATTGGCATGGCGATGAAATAGACCACCATGGCGCCGAGCAGGAAGAACAGCGGCGTGGCGACCAGATAAGGCGCAAAGGCCTGGCGCTCATTCTTGTACAGGCCAGGGGCGACAAACTTGTAGATCTGCGTGGCGACCACCGGAAACGACAGGAAGGCGGCGCCGAACAGGGCGATCCTGATCTGGGTGAACAGATATTCCAGCGGGGCCGTGTAGATCAGGCGCACGTCGGCGCCAGGCCCTGCGGCGAACACATAAGGCCACACCAGCACATTGTAGATGTACTTGGCCAAAGCGAAGCACAGGAAGAACATCACCACGAACGCGATCAGCGAACGGATGAGGCGCGAGCGCAGTTCGATCAGATGGTCGATCAGCGGGGCGCGGGAGGCCTCAATATCGTCGTCGCTCATGATGTCGCGTCACCGGAATTCTTGTCAGGGGTGGCGGCAGGCGTCGCCGCCTGGGCACCTGCGGCTGCGGGCGTAGCTGGCGACGTGGCGGCGGCCACAGCAGCCGCAGGGACGTCAGACGGTGGCGGCAGCGCCACGACCGGCTCAGGCGCGGGCAAGGCGACAGGCTGCGCAGCTGCATCAGCGACGAGACTCCTGTCGGCGGCGCTCTTGCTGGTCGTGCGCTTGCTGGTTGTGGTCTTGCTGCCAGCGCTCTTGCTGCCAGCGCTTTTGCGCGCCGGAGTCTTGCGCGGCGCAGGCGTCTCGCCGTCGACATCCGAAGGAGGCTTGCGACGGGTCGGCTTGCTGACAGTGATCACGGCGCCATCGGTCGTCTGGGCTTCGGTGGCGACAGTCTCCGTCTTGCGCCGGCTCACGCGCCGGGGCCGCGCCGCAATCACATCGACCTCACCTGCGTCCGCCGCAACCTCAGCCGTCTTGCGCCGCCGTGGCTTTGCGGCTGGCGCCACAGGATCCATCCCACTCCCCGCGGCGTCAGCTTTGCCGGAGATCGCTGGCTGGCTGGCCTGGGCGAGGTTCGTCGGCGCATCAGGCACGGGCGGCAGGCTGCTCAGATAGTCGCCCGCGCTGGCAAGCTCCGTGCTGGGCAGGCTGTCGGCGCCAGTCGCCGGCTTGGCCGGGGTGTCGATGGCGTCGCGAATCTCGCTGCGCAAACGGTCGACCGGGTTGAAATTGTTTTTGAGATCGCGCGCGGTGTCGACCACGTCGGACACGCCCTTGCGCAGATCCTCCATGTCGGCTTCCTGCAGCGCCTGATTGAACTGGCGCTGGAAGTCGCCGGCCATGCGCCGGACCTTGGTGGTGGTCTGCCCCAGCGTGCGCAAGGCGCGCGGCAAATCCTTCGGCCCGATGACCACGAGCGCCACGCCGCCGATGAGCAGCAACTCACTCCAACCGATATCAAACATGTCGCGCTCTCTGGCCTGATCGGCCGCAACGGGCCCAGCCCCCAGCCACCGATACCCCAATTGGCGGCGCCACCCCTGGCGGCGCCATGGCCATCTGACGGCAAGGCGCGCCGTCCCCGCCATCAGCTAACCGAGGCTCCAGCCCTGTCACTGGCTCGACAGGGCGAGCGGCAGACGCTGGCGGCAAGCCGTGCTGGTTTTACGGGGCGCTGGCCGCTCCGCAACTGCAATGCCCGCGCCCGCCTGACCGCGCCCGACCCAGCGCGCGCCGGGTCGTGAACCACTGCCAGCGCAAAGCGCCGCCATGCAGCCGCATCGCAAGACCGAAGGCTCAGAGCTTGTGGCCGGCCTCATTGCGGACGTTGGCGTTGGCGTCGACGGTCGGCTGGTTCTCCAGCGGACGCGGCGGCTCGGCCGGGGTGCGCGGCGCTTCAGGCTCGTCGTCCTGCATACCCTTTTTGAAGGACTTGATGCCCTTGGCCACATCGCCCATCAGATCGGAAACCTTGCCACGGCCGAAAAGCAGCAGCACGATCACGCCGACCACGACCCAGTGCCAAATGCTGACGCTACCCATTAACGACTCTCCTCAGGCCACGCGGAAGAGTCCCCCGCCCGGCGAAAGCTGACAGTCCGGCGCCGTAAAATACGGCGTCTGCAGGCGCTCGACCTGCCGGAACTGCACGATATGGCGTCAAACTACGCGGCGCTCGCGGCCAAAACAAGGAAATGCGCGCCTGACGGGCAGACGCGCATGCCAAAAAAATAATCGCTCTGGACAATGCTCAGGCGATAGCCGGCGCCAGAAGCTCGGCCAGACGCTGGCGCGCCGCCTCAACGTCAAGCGGCTCAACGCTTTTCACGATCCGCGACAGCGCGGCCTCAGCCCGCTGCTCTGCCTTCCCTGACAGCAGCGGCGCGGCGGCGGCGATCTCAGCCATCTCGGCGGCGTCGCCGTTACAGTGCAACACCACATCGCAACCGGCGGCGATTGATTCTTGCGTGCGCTGGGCAAAGCTACCCTTAAGCGCCTTCATCGACAGATCGTCGCTCATCAGCAGCCCATCGAAGCCGATGTGGCTACGGATCACCTCGGCGATCACCCGCGGCGAGGTGGTGGCGGGCCGTTCAGGATCGAGCGCCGTGTAGACCACATGGGCGGTCATCGCCAGCGGCATGTCGGACAGCACCTGGAAGGGCGCGAAATCGCGGCGCTCCAGCTCGGCGCGCGGCGTATCGACGACTGGCAGCGCCAGATGGCTGTCGGCCCCTGCCCGGCCATGGCCCGGAATATGTTTGATCACCGGCAGCACGCCGCCGGCCAGCAAGCCTTCGGCGGCGGCGCGACCCAGCCGCGCCACCGTCTGCGGCTCGTCGCCATAAGCGCGGTCACCGATCACGTCATGGGCGCCTGGCGTCGGCACGTCGAGCACCGGCAGGCAGTCAACGTCGACGCCGACCTCATGCAAATCATGGGCGATCAGCCGCGCCCCCAGCCATGCGGCCTCACGACGACCGGCGGCGCTGGCCACTGCGCCATAGGCGCGGCCTGGCGGATAGGCCGGCCACACCGGCGGCGCCATGCGCTGCACCCGCCCACCTTCCTGATCAATCAGCACCGGCGCACGGCGCCCCACCAGATCCCGCAGTGATTGCGTCAGCCGCGCCACCTGCGCCCGATCCTGCACATTGCGCCGGAACAGGATGAAGCCCCATGGATTGGCTTCCCGGAAAAAGCCGCGCTCGGCCTCGGTGAGCTCCAGGCCGGACAGGCCCAATATCAGCGCCCGCGTTGACATGTTCACTTCCTCACAGGGCATGGCCCCTGATGATGGCTGGCGACGCCTTTGGCTGCGCCCCCTCGCCGGAGCGCCCCGCGCCAAAATGCATGAAGGGCGGTCGAGCCGCCCTTCTGCGCAATCCGTGACGGCGGTCGCCTCAGCCCTGGGCGACGAAGCAGGAGCCGCCGGAGGACTTGAGCTGGGCGCACAGGCTGTTGGCGCTGTCGCGGCTCAGCCCCGGCACGCGCAGCCGGTAGATGGTGCGGCCATTGGACTGGGCCTTGACCACGGCGGTGCTGTGCGCGGCCAGCACATTGTATTTGCGCTTGAGGCTGGCGGCGAGCTTGCGCGCCTCTTCCTCGCTGCCTGGCGCGCCGAGCTGCACCGCAAAGCCGCCCCTGCCGACGGGCGCTGCGGAAGTAGCAGGCGTCGCTGCTGGCGCAGCCGCGACCTTCACCGGCTTCGGCTCCCTTTGCGCAACCGGCGCATCGACGCCGCCGACCGATCCGGTCGGGGTCGAATCAACCATGGTGCTGGGCACCCGGTGCTCCTGCTTCGGCGCCGCAGCGACAGCCACAGGCCGCGCCGGGGGCGTGGCGGCGGGCATGGCTGAAGGCGTGGCCGCGACCTGTTGCTGGCGCACCTTGCCATCCGGGCCAATCGACACGGTGCGAACGCGCTTCGGCTCACCCAGACCTTCACGCGGGTCACGATTGCCGCCCGGGGTGGGCAGCGGCACCACCTTACCCGCGCCAAACGACACGTCCTCGGCGGCGACCTCCGACGGCAGGCGGCCGGCGGCCACGGCGGCGGCGCGCTGCTGGCGCAGCGTCTGCTCGACGTCGACGGGCTGCTCATTATTGGCCACGACGCGGGTATTGGCCGACGGCTTGGCGAGCTGCTCGTATATTTCCTTGGTGGCGGCCGGGTCGGCGGTGTTTTCCACCGGCGGAGCGACTTTCACCGGGCTGGCGTCGGCGCGAATAATCGGGGCCTCGCCGCCAGCGCCAGTGGAGCCACCGCCCTGGCCAAGCATGAAATAGCCTGCCGATGCCGATGCGCAGACGGCGATCACCGCCGCAGCCGCCAGTAGCGGCGCCCGGGCAGGTTTACGCCGGCGCAACCGCGCGCCTTCCAGCGCCCGCAGCGGGTCGGGCGCGGGGGCGTAGCCCTGGGCGTGACGGTCACCGTCAAACCCGCGCGCGGCGACCGGAGCGGCGGCGGCGAAGCCAGCCGCCGGAGCCGCGTCAGCGTATGATCCGGCGTAGTCCTGGGCATAGGCAGGCTCGGCCTGGCCGTGCGCGGCGTAGCCCTGGGCGCCCTGATAGCCATAGGCGTCGCCGGCGTGGGCTGGCTGGCCGGCCCAGCTGGCGTCTGCGCCCTGTCCTGATGCGTGAGCTGCGGGCTGCTCGCATTGCGGCTCGCTGGCCCACTGGCTGGCGGCGGCGGGCTGCGCGGTGTAAGCGTGCAGGCGACCAGCTTCCTCAACGGCGGCGGCGTCCCATTGCGGCTGCGGCGCCGGGTCGAAATGCGGCTCCTGGCGGGTGGCATAGCCCTGCCCGGCCACAGGCTCGGCGGGACGCGGGCTGCTCAGCGGCGTGCGCAGCAGATCGCGAAAGCGGTCATTCTGGCCGACAATCCGGGCCAATTCCGCAAGACGGGCGTCTTCCGCCGACGGACTGCGGGCGCCGTGCGGCCGGGCGTCGAGGCCCAGCTCAGCTTCGAGCGCCCCCAGAACCTGCGCATCGCGGAGATTGGATCGGTCTGTCATCGCGCGTCCCGTTTCCTTGTCACAACTGGCTGGCGGAAACGCGCTGCTGACGGACCAATCCCGGTCCTGTCCTGGGTGATGCCTGTGGTCAGAGCCTCAGGCGGCTACCCGTCTCAACGCATTTCGTCTGGCGCTCCCACTCCGAGCAGCCCCAGACCGGACGCCAGCACCGACCGGACCGCATCAACGAGGGCCAGCCGGGCATAGGTCAACTGTGAATTCTCCTGGTTAACAAAGCGTAAGCCATGATCGTCTCGACCACGATTCCAGAGACTGTGGAAGGCGCTGGCCAGCTCATACAGATAGAAGGCGACGCGATGCGGCTCATGGGCCGCCGCAGCCGCGCCGATCACCCGTGGATATTGCGCCAGCCAGCGCAGCATATCCATTTCGGCGTCGCTGGAGAGCAGCGCCAGATCGACCTGCGCCAGCGCCGGCCGGCTGAAGTCGCCGCCCGGGAAGGCTTCGCCCGCCTGGCGGAACACCGAGGCGCAGCGCGCATGTGCATATTGCACATAAAACACGGCGTTATCCTTGGACTGTTCAACCACTTTGGCAAGGTCGAAATCCAGCGTGGCGTCATTTTTGCGGAACAGCATCATGAAGCGCACGGGGTCAGAACCGACCTCATCAATCACATCACGAAGCGTCACGAAGTCACCGGAACGCTTGGACATTTTGACCGGCTCTCCATCGCGCAGCAGGCGCACCATCTGGCACAGTTTGACGTCGAGATCGCCGACGCCGCCGGTCACGGCTTTCACCGCCGCATTCATGCGTTTGACGTAGCCGCCATGGTCGGCGCCCCAGACGTCGATCATGCTGGCGAAGCCGCGCTGGAACTTTGAGCGGTGATAGGCGATGTCCGCGGCAAAATAGGTGTAGGCGCCGTCGGACTTCAGCAGGGGCCGGTCCACGTCATCGCCAAAGGCGGTGGCGCGGAACAGAGTTTGCTCGCGATCCTCCCAGTCCTCCACCGGCTGG
Source organism: Camelimonas sp. FR25 (assembly GCF_059740505.1). NCBI lineage: Bacteria > Pseudomonadati > Pseudomonadota > Alphaproteobacteria > Hyphomicrobiales > Chelatococcaceae > Camelimonas > Camelimonas sp. FR25. The sequence continues at coordinate 118,519 of NZ_JCAWFG010000017.1, forward strand.
CCCTTGGGCGGCGGCAGGCGGCCTTCATACACGAGGTCGCGACTGCGCAGATCGGCGATGGTGGCGGCGATCTGGTCGCCCTCCGTCCCCTTGCTCAGCGAGCGCTCCGAGAAGAACACATCGTGACGGATGCCAATGGCGGCGAGATCGCCACGGATCATCTCCATCATGGCGTCGATGGCGGCGTCGCGCGCCAGCGGCAGCCATTCCGTTTCCGGCAAGGCCAGCAGCGCCTCGCCATGGGCGGCGGCCAGCGTCTTGCCGACCGGAACCAGATAGTCGCCTGGGTAGAGCCCCGCCGGGATCTCGCCGATGTCCTCGCCGAGCGCCTCACGATAGCGCAGGAAGGCCGACCGGCCGAGCACGTCGACCTGGGCGCCGGCGTCATTGATGTAATATTCGCGCGTTACATCATGGCCGGCGGCGGCCAGCAGGCTGGCGAGGGCGTCGCCAAACACTGCGCCACGGCCATGGCCCACATGCATCGGGCCGGTGGGATTGGCCGAGACATATTCGACATTGACCTTACCCTTGCCGGGCTCGCCGCGGCCGAAGCCCGCCGGGTTGGTCAGAACATGCTCCAGCACATCCGTATAAATATCGCTGTTCAAACGGATATTGATAAACCCAGGTCCGGCGATCTCGACAGCGGCGACGCCTGCAATCTCGCGCAGCCTGTCGGCGATCAGGCCGGCCAGCGCCTTGGGATTGGTCTTCGCTTCCTTGGCCAGCACCATGGCGGCGTTGGTGGCGAGATCGCCGTGGCTCATGTCACGCGGCGGCTCGACCACCACACGCGACAGATCCAGACCCTGCGGCAGCGCGCCCCCGGCCGCCAGTTCGCCGAGGACCGTTTTCAGGCGCTGTTCGTACAGATCGAAAATATTCATGCTGTGCTAGCTTCTCACAACGCCTGACAGGTCGCCGCTGCTCGACGCAGGCGGTTCCAGGAAGGGCGGTTTCAGATGATCTGCGCAGGCAATAGCAGGATTGGGGCCTCAGCAAAACCACGTGATGGCCTGCCTGTCCGCGAGGACGCTCGCCGCCGTGGCCGACGCCCGGGAAGTTTAAGGCCAATCGCCGGGGATGCGACCAGGCCTCCGCTTATCCGCCGCAGCCGTTCCGCCACAGCCATTCTGCCGCAACCTTTTCAGCCCCAGTCTTTCTGCCGGAGTCTTTCTGCCGCAACCTTGCCGCCTCGGCTTCTCCGCCGTCATCCCCGTGCTTGTCACGGGGATCCACGTCTTGCGGCCCACAAGCCCGCACGCTGGGCTCCGGCTGGCCACCCAGAAGGTTACCGGCTGGAGTACACGGTCATGGTCCACCTGCGTCGCATCAAGACGTGGATGCCCGTGACGAGCACGGGCATGACGGCAGTGGGTCGGGTAAGGGCGCGATGCCTTAAGGACGCGGGGGCGATGCCTGCCAGGCCTTGCGCCCATTGCCGGGCGTGCGCTAAACGCCGCCCCTCATACCGCGTTTTTCCGCCACCGCTCTTCCGCCGCCGACCTGCCGCCGCCGACCTGCCGCCTCGGCTTCTCCGCCGTCATCCCCGTGCTTGTCACGGGGATCCACGTCTCGCGGCCCATAAGCCCGCACGTGGGGCCCCGGCTAGCCACCCAGAAGGCTACCGGCGGGAGTACACGGTCATGGTCCACCTGCGTCGCATCAAGACGTGGATGCCCGTGACGAGCACGGGCATGACGGCAGTGGGTCGGGTAAGCGCGCGATGCCTTAAAGACGCGGGGGCATGCCTGGCGCCCCTTGCCGGGCTTGCGCTAAACGCCGCCCCTCATGCCCGCGTTTTTCCGCCACCGCCCTGCCGCCTCGGCTTCTCCGCCGTCATCCCCGTGCTCGTCACGGGGATCCACGTCTTGCGGCCCATAAGCCCGCGCGCTGGGCGCCGGCTGGCCACCCACAAGGTTTCTGGCGGCAGTACACGGTCATGGTCCACCAGCGTCGCATCAAGACGTGGATGCCCGTGACGAGCACGGGCATGACGGCAGTGAGGTCGAGCCTAGCGTCACGCCCGATGGACGCCGCGTCGTCAGCCTATGCCTGGGCGCCGTCGAGCGTTGTGGCGTCCTGCGGGGTCGTCAGGTCTGGCGTCACGTCGAACAACGCGCGGTGGCGGGCCAAAGCGTAGCTGTCGGTCATGCCGGCGATGTAATCGGCGATGCGGCGGCGCAGGCGCACATCCATGCGCGCATCGCCAGAAGCGCCTGGCCCGCCATTGAGGTCGCGACGCCATTCCGCTGGCAGCAGTTCAGGGCGTTCGACAAAGCGCGCATAGAGATCGCGGACAATGGAATCAGCGCCGGCGCGCAGCCGCATCATGCGGCGGTGGCGGTACATGTTGGGGAACAGGAACTGCTTCATGTCGCGATCGGCGCTGACGAAGCGCTCCGAGAAGGCGATCACCGGGGCGTCGGCGCGGCGGATGTCGTCGGCGCATTGCGGACCGAGCGCGGCTAGTCGCCTGCTGCTCTCACTGATGGCGTCCTCAACGAAGCGCGTGATCACCCGACGCACCACCTCATGGATGGTCCGCGCCAGATCAAGATCCGGCCATTGCGCCTCAACCTCCGCCAGCACGCCAGCCAGAAACGGCGCCTGGCGCACCTCGGCGGCGCTGAACAATCCAGCCCGCCAGCCATCGTCGAGGTCATGGGCGTTATAGGCGATGTCGTCGGCGATGGCGGCGCATTGCGCCTCGGCGCTGGCCTGGGTCGACAGCCACAGATCGTGACCGGCGTCATATTCCAGGATGGCGGCGGGCACGCCATGGGCCGCGTAGCGCGGCGTCGGCTGGCCATCGGCGCTCCGCAGCGGGCCATTGTGCTTGACCAGGCCCTCCAGCGTCTCCCAGGTCAGATTGAGCCCGTCCCAGGCTGCGTAGCGGCGCTCCAGCCGGGTGACGACTCGCAGCGCCTGGGCGTTATGATCGAATCCGCCGATCTCGCGGGTGCACGCATCCAGCGCGTCCTCGCCAGCATGGCCGAAGGGCGTGTGGCCAAGATCATGCGCCAGCGCCACCGCCTCGGCCAGATCTTCATCCAGGCCCAGACAGCGGGCGATGGCCCTGGCGATCTGGCTGACCTCGATGGTGTGGGTCAGCCGGGTGCGATAGTGATCGCCCTCATGCTGGACGAACACCTGGGTCTTGTGTTTCAGCCGCCGAAACGCGGTGGCGTGAATGATCCGGTCACGGTCACGCTGGAACGGGCTGCGCGTCGGCGAGGCGTCATCGGCGAACAGCCGCCCGCGGCTCTCGCCCGGACGGCACGCCCACGGCGCTGTCCAGCGTTCGCCATGCAGTCGCGCCTGCATCATCATGCGCCCTCCGGTGGTTGAAGCCCGCGCCCGCCAGACATACCTTTGAGGTAAGGTCGGCCAGGGCGCCGCGCCAGCCAGGACGGCCAGCGCATCGACGGCAAGGTTATATGCAAGCTATCTGGCCCAGCCAGAAGGCGGACCCTGCGGCGGATTCGGCGGCATGCTATCAGGCGTTGAGCCAGTTGCGCCATCGACGCCGCCGGACGCTGGACCCAGGGTTACGGGCGTCAGGCGACGCGCTTTGGCCCCGAACAGGCGGCTCATCGGCTATTGGGCCTGAATGACAGTGGTGAGACACGCGCGATGCAGAATGTGACAGTCACAGAACGGGCGGTGAACCGCATTCGCAAGGTGCTGGCAGGCGAGCCGCAAGGCGCGATGCTGCGCATCAGCGTCAATGGAGGCGGCTGTTCCGGCTTCCAATATGTCTTTGACATCGACCGCGATCAGGCGGCGGATGACGTCATCATCGGCGAGCCCGGGGCTGGCGTGCTGGTTGATCCGGTGTCGCTGGAATATATGCAGGGCTCGGTGATCGATTTCGTCGATGATCTGATGGGCCAGGCCTTCAAGATCGAAAACCCCAACGCCACCGCCTCCTGCGGCTGCGGCACCTCCTTCGCCATCTAAGCGCCGGACGCGATCCGCGGCGCTGCGCGCGAGGCGACGGATGCCCGCGCCGGACAAGGCTGACGCCTGACCACTGGCACAGGCCCACTGGTGCAGGCGCAGCGCTCAAGGCTGCGCTTACAGGCTGGGTCATCCACCCACAATCATGTGTGCTGGGCGCCTGGCTGCGGCCCGCGCCACAATCCGCGCTGGATTGCCGTGCACTTCAACCGCATAGAGCGTGCACTGTGCGGTCCGTTACAGACGCCGCTCCGTATAGACCAGTACAGACCGGATGAAGCGCCATCAGGCCGCTTGCGCCGCGCGATCGCTCTGGCTTCGGCCATGGCCTTGCGCCGCCTTGCGTGCAGCATAAGGATCAGTGTTCCATGACGTCACGACCGACTGGCTCCCACGCGCCTCTGTCGACCCCGCGCAAGGGCCGTCGCATCGCCGTGGCGGGCGCGACCGCCTTCGCTGTGGCTGGCCTCGCCCTCGCCGGCGGCGCCCAGTGGACCGCCCATGAGGTGCGCAGCGCATTGGCCGGCGCCGGCCTCGATGTCGCCGCCGTCAGCGTCGACCCGCTGTCAGGCGCCGTCACCCTCGACGGCCTGTCCGCCAGCCAGAACGGCGTGCAGATTCGCGTCGGCTCGATCGAATCGACGGGCGACTTCGCCCTCGCCTCGCCGGCGTCCGCCGCCAGCGCCGTGACGCTGACTGACATCGCCATCAGCGGCGACAGCATCACCCTGCGCATTCCGCGCCTTGAGGTCAGCGGCGATGATCTGGACGAAGCCCGGCTGCGCGCTATTTTCGACAAGACCGCCAAAACCCCACTGGCCCAACGCCTGGCTGGGCTGAAGATCAGCAAGGCCACCTTGCCCGAACTGATCATCGAGCAGAAGGCTGGCGACGTCAGCTCCACCTCCACCTGGTCGCAGGTGACGATCACCGATCTGCATGATGGCGTCGCCGGGGCGGTGACGGCGGCTTCGGCGAGCTTCGCCACCAAGGCCGACAAGGTCGACAGCAAGGGCTCCATCGGCGCCTCGACCATGGAGCGCGTCAACCTCGCCCACATCGCCCGCATCTACACCGAGGGCGCCGCCAGCGAGGCCGATCGCGCTGTGCTGCCGGCCTATGGCGCATTCAGCGTCAATGATGTGCGGGTGAGCTCTGAGGACGCCAACGTCGCCATCAAGAGCGTCACCGGCAAGGAATTCCGCATGCGGCTGCTGCGCGCGCCGCTGATCGACATCATGGCCGAGATCGAGAAGGTCAAGGATCCGGAAGAGCTGGAGCCCAAGGCCCGCGCCGCCTATCTGCGCAATCTGGCCGATGTGGTCGACGCCTTCTCCTTCTCCGAGGCCGCCATCACCGGCGTGACCTTCGACGCGCCAGCCGCCGACGACGACGCCGAAGAGGCCGACGCTGACCAGGCGGGTGCAGGCGAATCGGGGGCAAGCAAGGCGGATGGAGGCAAAACCCAGTCCACCAAGGTCAAGCCTGCGGCTGAGCGGGTGCGGGGCGAGCTCGCCAGCATCGGCCTGTCTGGCGATCCGGCCAAGGGTGGCCTGACCCTGGGCGGCTTCAAAATGGTTCCGGCCCAGGGCGATGTGGTGTCGTTCGCCTCGGCCAGCCTCAGCGGCTTCGGCGTCAACAGCCTCGCCAAATTCTTCCGCGAGCAGGCGGCGGCGCTGGAGGCCGGCAAGGAGGCCGACGACCTCTCCGCTTTGGCCCTCGACGGCGACTTCAGCCTCAATGACCTCACCGTTGACGTCGCCCAGGATGACAACCCGGCCGAGCGGGTGAAATTCACCCTGCGCAATTACACCGGCAGCTATCGCAATCCGGTCGACGGCGTGCCGAGCAGCATCAACACCGCCATCAACAATCTGGTGATTGATCTGCCAAAGCTCCCCGACGCCCCAGCCGCATCGGAGGATGGCGAGGAAGACGAGTCCTCCATGAGCGATAGCGTCCGCAAGTTGCGGGCCATGGGCTATGAGCGGCTTGACCTGTCGGCGAAGCTGGACGGCGGCTGGAACGCCGCCGCCAAGGAATTGCGCATCGGGGAAATCTCGTTCAGCGCCGTTGATCTTGGCGGCCTCAGGATCTCCGGCCTGCTCGGCAATGTCAGCAAGGATGTGTTCACCACGGACACCGACCGCTCGCAGGAAGCCCTGATGGATGCGCGGCTGAAGACCCTGACCCTGGGCGTCACCGACAGCGGCTTCGCCGGCCGCTTCGCGGCGCAGCAGGCGAAGGAGCAGGGCGGCGACGCGGCGACCATCCGTGCTGGCTGGGCGGCGCTGGCCCAGATGCTGCTGCCGTCGGTGCTGGGAACTAGCGAGGGCGCCAAAACCCTGAACACGGCGCTGGGCAATTTCATCCGCGCCAATAATGGCGGCGTCGACATCACCCTGACCTCGAAGAAGCCCGATGGCGACGCCATCAGCGACATCACTTTGTCAGCGATGTCTGGCGAGCCGGACAAGCTGTTCCAGCAGTTTGACGTCAAGGCGGTGAACCGCTGAGCGCCCAGGCGTGGTCAGGCTGGGGTGGCGATATCGGCTTTTGCTGATGTAAAGCGCCCGCCCACAGCCTGTCGCTAAGGCTTTTTGACTTTTGCCTGTCGGGCGTCGCACATTGCGGCGCCCGGTTTGCTTTGGCGTCGCCTTTAAGCGCCGGCCCTGCGCGCAACGCCAGCTGGCGGCCAGTCCGGTCACTGCGGAGCGCCAGCAAGATCATTTGATGGGGCGGCGACCGGATGCATGACCGGTCGGGCTCGGGGACCAGGCAGGGGGCGGGTGCGCATGGGGCTGATCGGACGTCTGGTGAACCCGCACAATGAAACGCGCGTCCACCTGGCGAAACTGGCGAAAAAGCGCGGCTTCGAGATCGGCGCCTATAGTTATGGCCGCCCCAAGGTGCGCTTCGCCGAATCCGGCGCGCCGCTCAGCATCGGCCGTTACTGCTCCATCGCCGACAAGGTGGAGATCCTGCTCGGCGGCAATCACCGCATGGACTGGATCTCGACCTTCCCGTTCCCGGCGTTTCCGGCGGTGTGGCCGTCCGCCAACGCCGATTATCACGCCACCTCCGGCGGCGTGCACATCGGCCATGATGTGTGGCTCGGCTCGGGCTGCATCATTTTGTCGGGGGTGAGCATCGGCCATGGCGCGGTGGTGGCGGCCCATGCGGTGGTCACCAAAAACGTGCCGCCCTACGCCATCGTCGGCGGCAACCCCGCCCGCGTCATCCGGTTCCGCTTCAGCGAAGACGAAATCGCCGCCCTGCTGCAGACCGCCTGGTGGGACCTGCCGAAGGAGCGGGTCGAAGCGCTGCTGCCATTGCTGCAGGACGTCAGCGTCAGCAATTTCTGCGCGGCGGTGAAGCAGATTCGCAAGGAAGGCCGCGCCGCCTGAGGCGCGCCTTCGGGCGGCTCGCGGCTCGCGGCTCGCGGCTGACAATCGCGTAGCGTCAACTGCTGGTCGTGCGGGCGAGCGTCTATGCGCGGGACCGGCGCCCCCGCCCGATCACGAACTCAACGCCGCCAGCAGCAAATATTTTTCCCTGCGGCGCAGATCAACGACAAAAGCCGTCGCCGCGCGGCGACGCCAATCAGGCGCCCTCTTCGCAACAGCCCACTTGTCTCGACGCCGGAAGCATAATAAACACGATGCAACATCAGGAGTTGGGATCTGTCCCAACGCCAACCTGCCTCATCCGGGCAAGGTGGCGCTCCCTAACGGGAGGATGTGGCCAGCCGGCAATTATACGGATAAAGCCACCGCGCACCTGTCCTGACGAGGCGAAGATCCTCACGCCACTTGCTGGCCATGACACTGGTTGCGCCCATGCCGATCAAATTGCCTGACGACCTGCCCGCTTTCAGCACGCTTGAGGCTGAGGGCGTGATGGTGATGCGCGAGACTGACGCCGTGCGTCAGGATATCCGCCCCTTGCGGATCGGCCTGCTCAATCTGATGCCCAACAAGATCCGCACCGAGACGCAGATCGCCCGGCTGATCGGCGCGACGCCGCTGCAGGTGGAGATGACGCTGGTGCGCATCTCCGGCCACGTGCCGCGCAACACCTCAGCGGAGCACATGATCGCCTTCTACCGGACCTGGGAAGAGATCCGGCATGAGAAGTTCGACGGTTTCATCATCACCGGCGCGCCGGTGGAGCGGCTGCCGTTCAACGAGGTGAATTATTGGGACGAGCTGCGCCAGATCTTCGACTGGACGCAGAGCCATGTGCACAGCACCTTCAACATTTGTTGGGGCGCCCAGGCGGCGGTGCATCACTTCCACGGCATGCCCAAATACGACCTCGACCAGAAGGCGTTCGGCGTCTACCGCCACACCAATCTGTGCAAGGGCTCGCCCTATCTGCGCGGCTTCTCGGATGATTTCTCCATCCCGGTGTCACGCTGGACCGAGGTGCGTCGCGCCGACATCCCGGCGGATTCAGGCATCAAGGTGCTGGCCGAGAACGCCGACGCCGGCCTGTGCCTGTTGCACGACCCGGCCCACCGGTCGCTGCACATGTTCAACCACATCGAATATGATTCCACCTCGCTGGCGGAGGAGTATTTCCGCGACGTCGAAAACGGCACGCCGATCCAGATTCCGCACGAATATTTCCCGGACAACAATCCGGAGCGGACGCCGCGCAATCGCTGGCGCAGCCACGCCCATCTGCTGTTCGGCAACTGGATCAACCAGATGTACCAGACAACCGCGTTCAACCTCGACGATATTGGTCGCTGAGCCACGCCTGGCCCACCGGCTGGGCTGACGCATGCACACGGTGCGCATCAACAATCGGGTGCTGATCAAGCCCGTGCGGCGATTGGGCCGCGGATGCGTCAGCAGCTTCGCGGCCATGGTAGGACACATCAAAGGCCGCCGTCCCCCAGGGGCGGCGGCCTCGCGATTCCTGCCGGTAAGGCGCATGTCGCCATCGGCGCCGCCAGTGGGCCGCCCTGCCCGGGACAGCGCACCTGAACACCGCGCTGGCGCGTCGGCTCAGCGCATCAGCCGCCGTTTGAGATCAAGCGCCGGCTTCTCCACCAGCTTCCACGAGGCGAGGCTGACGAGGCCCGTAAGCAGCAGCGACGGCGCCATCAGCGCCCACGCCCCGAGCAATGGAAACAGCGCGTGCAGCGTCTGCTGCACCGGCCAGCCATAGAGATAGACGCCGTAAGAGATGTCCTCCTTCGGCTCGCGTATGCGTCGGCTCACCGGCACCAGCGACAGCCACATCAGCACATAGGCCGTGGTGACGAACAAAAGCGCGTTATAGGCGAACGTGCCATGGGCCAGCACGGTGGCGGCGATCAGCGCCGCGCAGGCCAAGAGCGACAGCCGGATCGCCCCGCCAAAGCGGTAGAGCAGCGCCCCCGCCGCAAACAGCATCGGCAGGCGCAACATAGTCTGCAGCCCCTTGTCGGCGTCTGGCTGCATGACATCGAGGGCGAGCACCGCCAGGGTCAGGCCGCAGAACAGGCCGAGCGCCAGCCGACGGCTGCGCAGCAGGCCAACGACGCCGATGACGAACACCGCCGCGTAGCAGATCACCTCATATTTCAGCGTCCACACCGTGCCCATGGGGAAGCGGTATGGATTGTCGGCGAACACCCCGGGCAGCACCGTGTTTGACTTGTAAGTGGTCAGCGTCTGCCAGACGAAGGACCACGTGCCGGGTTCGCGCAGATAGGCCAGAGGCCCCAGCGTGCTCAAGGCCGCGCCGAGCACCACGCCAACCATCAGGGTGGCGACGATCAGCCCGGGCGCGATGCGCAGGGTGCGGGCATAGAGGTAATCGAGCCAGCCGCGCCGGTCGAAACTCATGGTCACCAGATAGCCCGAGATGACGAAGAAGCCATTCACCGCATGCGAGCCCAGCGTGTAGCCGGTGGAGACGGTCAGCGGCTCGTCATTGAGATTGCCTGACACCACGGAGAAGCCATGCGAAATGACCACCAGCACCGCCATCACCAGCCGCAGGATGGTGAAATTATTGGGCCGCCCCAACGCCGCCTCGGTGACGGTGGGCGCGTCGAACAGCCCGCCGCTCCATGGCCTGGCGACGGCGGCGGGGCCAGCGGCGACGCCGGCGCTCACAGGTGACTGTGCGTTCATACAACCTTCCCGGCGACATTGCCGGCTCGCGCCAGCACCCGACGCGCCTCCGGCGTCGCGTTCTGGTCAAGCCCAGACGGCGCTTGCGTAGTGCAGGTCACAGATGCTTCAGCATCGTCGCGGCCTGCTGATCCTTCACGCGCGCCTGTCGAACATTTAGCCGGTTTGGACCAGATAGCGCGTCAAAGCACAAGCATGCAGCCGACGCCGCGTCACAGACGTGAAGCTGTAGACCGCCGGGGCCAGAGGTTGGGCCGCGCCCCCGCCGAGGCCTGGATGCACGGGCGCCGCTCGACAGAACCCACGGCAGCGCATCGCGCCTTACTCCGACAGCGGCGTGGTTACATCCAGCCCCTGGCGCGCCAACGCGCTGCCGCCGCGCAAATACGCCCACGCCCCGGCGGTGCTGCCGGCATAGCGTTCGATGACGCTGCGGCGGAAGCTGAACAGGGCCAGCAGCGTCTTGGCGCCATTGATCAGCAGCGTCGCTGGCGCCGGCGATTTGAGGCCCCATTTGGCGGCGACATAAGCGTTCGACCACGCCATATGCCAGCGGGTGCGAAAGATCAGGCCGCGCGCCTTGCCCGGCGCAGCGCCCGCTGATTTGCCGCGCCCGTGCCGGGCCACCGCCCCATCCACATGCACCAGCGCAAGGCCCGCGTCCGCGACGCGGCGGCACAGATCATTGTCCTCGTAGAACAGGAAGATATTGGGATCGTAGCCGCCCAATTGCAGAAACAGCTCGCGGCGCATCAGCAGGCAGGCGCCGGACAGAAATGGCGTGCAGCAATCACCTTCCGGCAGCCGTGATGCGTCGCGCTCATTGTGCAGATAAGGCGACAGCAGCGACCGGCGCTGGAAAAACACCCGTCCATCGGGCTCGACGATGCGCGGCGCCAGCATGCCGGCGTCTGGCCAGCGCTGCGCCGCCGCCAGCAATCGCCCGACGGCGCCAGGATCGGGCGCGCAATCAGGGTTGATGATCAGCACGAAGGGCGTGGCGGCGGCGGCGACACCGCTATTGTTGCCACGGCCATAGCCCTCGTTGCGGGCGTTGCGCAGCACGCGCGCCCCATGCGCCCTCGCGACGGCGACGGTGTCATCGCTGCTGGCGTTGTCGACCACCAGCATGGCGACGCCCTCGCCGGCCAGCGCCGTAAGGCAATCCGGCAACGCGGTGGCGCTGTTCCAGGCGACGATGATGGCGGTGACGTCAGACGCCGTCGCCGCCACCGGGCCGTCTGGCTGTGCGGCGCTGCATTCCGCTCCGTCAAGTGCTGTGCTGTTCGCCTGCATCGGCCCGTCACCGCCTCCAGCTCAAGCCCCGCCCCCATGCGCCACCATGGCGCGGACCCAGGGTCATGGCCCATTCCCAGGCTCCCCGCGCCCGCAAGCGCCTGCGCGAGCGCCAAAGCCCTTGTAATTGGTGGCGCGGACCTCAGCCCAAACGCAACAGGCGCCCGCCGTCTCCGGGGGCGCCTGCCATCATTCAGCTGTCGCCAGCCCCCGGCTCACTCTTCCGGGAGGTTGAGGCGGATGTGCAACTCGCGCAGTTGCTTCGGACCGACCTGGGCGGGCGCGCCCATCAGCAGGTCTTCGGCGCGCTGGTTCATCGGGAACAGCGAGATCTCGCGCAGATTGTTGACGCCGCACAGCAGCATGACGATGCGATCGACGCCAGCGGCCATGCCGCCGTGGGGCGGCGCGCCATACTGGAAGGCGCGATACATGCCGCCGAAGCGCTCGATCACCGTCTGCTCGTCATAGTCGGCCAGCTCGAACGCCTTGACCATCGCCTCAGGGCGGTGGTTGCGGATGCCGCCCGAGGCGATCTCATAGCCATTGCAGGCGATGTCGTACTGGAACGCCTTGATGGTCAGCGGGTCCTGATTGTTCAGGGCCTCAAGGCCACCTTGCGGCATCGAGAACGGATTGTGCGAGAAGTCGACCTTCTTCTCGTCCTCGTTCCACTCATAGAACGGGAAGTCGACGATCCACGCCAGCTCGAACCGGTCGTGATCGACCAGCTTGAGGTCCTCGCCGACCTTGGTGCGGGCCATGCCGGCGAATTTATAGAATTTCTGCGGGTCGCCAGCGACGAAGAAGGCGGCGTCGCCTTCCTTCAGGCCCAGCGCCTGACGGATGGCCTCGACGCGCTCCGGGCCGATATTGTTGGCGATCGGGCCACGGCCAACCACGCCGGTCGCGCCCTCGCCTTCGGCCGCGCCCCACATAATGTAGCCAAGGCCCGGCTGGCCTTCGCCCTGGGCCCAGGAGTTCATGCGGTCACAGAACGACCGGCTGCCGCCGCCTGGCCCAGGGATTGCCCAGACCTCATTGCCGGCGCTTTCCAGCATGCGGGCGAACACCTTGAAGTTCGACCCACGGAAGTGCTCGGAGACGTCCTGCATCACCAAGGGATTACGCAGGTCAGGCTTGTCAGAACCGTACTTGCGCAGCGCTTCCGCATAAGGAATGCGCGGCCAGTTCTGCGTCACCGGCTTGCCGTCGGCGAATTCTTCGAACACGCCGGTGATCACCGGCTCCACGGCGGCGAAGATGTCTTCCTGCTCGACGAAGCTCATCTCGAGGTCGAGCTGGTAGAACTCGCCAGGCAGACGGTCGGCGCGCGGGTCTTCGTCGCGGAAGCACGGCGCGATCTGGAAGTAGCGGTCGAAGCCGCTCATCATCAGCAGCTGCTTGTACTGCTGCGGCGCCTGCGGCAGCGCGTAGAACGTGCCGGGGTGGATGCGGCTCGGCACCAAAAAGTCGCGCGCGCCCTCTGGCGAGGAGGCGGTGAGGATCGGCGTCTGGAACTCGAAGAAGCCGCCATCCTGCATGCGGCGGCGCATGCTGGAGATGATGCGGCCGCGCTTCATGATGTTGTTGTGCAGCTTCTCACGACGCAGATCGAGGAAGCGGTATTTCAGGCGGATCTCTTCCGGATAGTCCTGATCGCCAAACACCGGCAGCGGCAGCTCGGCGGACGCGCCCAGCACCTCGGTCTCGGTGACATAGATCTCGATCTCACCCGTCGGCAGATCCGGATTGACCGTGCCTTCCGGGCGGGCGCGCACCTTGCCGTCGACGCGGATCACCCATTCCGAACGGGCCTGTTCGAGCTGGCTGAACGCTGGCGAATCCGGGTCCACCACGCATTGCACCATGCCATAGTGATCGCGCAGATCGATGAACAGCACGCCGCCGTGGTCGCGGATGCGGTGACACCATCCGGAAAGGCGCACCTGGCTGTCGATTTCCGACGCGCTCAGGGCGCCGCACGTATGGGAGCGGTAACGATGCATATCTGGACGCCAGATCCTTGAAACAAGACAACGCCGGGCGTGGCCGGCTGGTCGAAAGCCGACAGAACCCACACGGGGCGAAGCTTGTCAAGGAGCGCCCGCCGGGCCCAGGGGGGCCAGGGGCGCGCCCTTAGGGTGGCGCCAGCGGCGAGCAGACGGCGGCCCAGAGCCCTGCGGAGAAATTATGGCAGCCCTGCGCCAAAATCGTTAAACAGGCGGGACAAGTGAGACGCCCTGGTTTATAGGCAGGCACATGCATCCAGTGACTACCACCGCCGACCTCGAAGCGGCCTGCCAGCGTCTCGCCGCTCATGATTATGTGACGGTCGACACCGAATTCCTCCGGGAAACCACCTATTATTCGCGCCTGTGCCTGATCCAGCTGGCCTCGCCCGACGAGGCGGTGCTGGTCGACCCGCTCGCCCCTGGGCTCGACCTCGCGCCGTTTTTTGCGCTGATGGCCGACCCGTCCGTGGTCAAGGTGTTTCACTCCGCCCGTCAGGACGTCGAGATCATCTGGTTAATGGGCCATGTCATTCCGGCGCCGCTGTTCGACACCCAGGTGGCGGCCATGGTCTGTGGCTATGGCGACTCGGTGTCCTATGAGCAGCTGGTCAGTGATCTGGCCAAGGCGCGAATCGACAAATCCTCACGCTTCACCGACTGGTCGCGCCGCCCGCTCAGCGAGCAGCAGCTGACCTATGCGCTTGGCGACGTCACCCATCTGCGCAAGGTTTATGAGGCGCTGCGCGATCAGCTCGCCGCCTCTGGCCGCGAATCCTGGCTGGCCGACGAGATGGCGATCCTCACCTCGCCCGCCACCTATGAGACCGATCCGGAGCAGGCGTGGGTGAAGCTGGGCGGACGGCTGCGCAAGACCCGCGATGCGCTGGTGTTGCGCGACCTCGCCGCCTGGCGTGAGCGCGAGGCCCGCTCGCGCGACGTGCCGCGCTCACGCATCCTCAAGGACGACGCGCTGATCGACATCGCCGTCAACGCCCCGCGCACGGTTGAGGCGCTGGGCCAGCTGCGCTCGACCCCCAACGGTTTTGAGCGCTCGCGCGCCGGCGGCGAAATCCTCAATGTGGTGCGCGGCGCGCTTGAGAAAGATCCCAAAACCATCGCTCTGCCGACCAGGGAGCGGGGTCGCGCCAGTAATGGCGCCATCATGGATCTGCTCAAGGTGCTGCTGAAGGCGGTGTCGGAGAATGAGCGCGTCGCGCCCAAGCTGATCGCCACCACCGACGACCTTGAGGCCATCGCCAGCGACGATAACGCCGACACCCCGGCCATGCGGGGCTGGCGCCGCGAGATTTTCGGCGACCGCGCCCTCGCGCTCAAGCACGGCCGCGTCGGCGTGGTGGTCAAGGCTGGCCGGGTCAATTTCGTCGAGCTGCCTGCCGACAGCTGAGGGGGATCCCCGCCTGCGGGACGCGGCCGCGCGCCGCCCCCCGCTCGCCGCCTCGCCCGACCACCCCAGCCCGTCGCCCATCATCTGTGGCCGCCACCCGCTTTCCACCACCCGGCCGTCATGCCGGTGCCCGTCACGGGCATCCATGTCTTGCCGCGTGTGCCAGTTGCTCAACCGAACTCAGCCGGTGCCCCGGTCGCATAGTCTCCGCCACACGCAACGCAAGCGATGACGCGGCAGCGCCCTCGCCACTCCGACCAAACGCGTGGATGCCCGTGACAAGCACGGGCATGACGGAGGTCGGGACACCGGCGCGATGGCCCGGCGAGCAACGCCATGGCCGCCATTCGTCACGCGCCTCACAACTGCTTCAGCCTGCCCCGTTGTTCCAGCCTGCCCCGCGCCCCACCAAGGCCGTCATGCCCGTGCTTGACACGGGCATCCACGTCTTGCCGCCTTTGCCAATTGCTCAACCGGTCTCAGCCGGCGCCCCCGTCGCAGAGCCTCCGCCAAACGCACCGCAACCGATGGCGAGGATGCGCCCTTGCCCTTCTGATCAAACGCGTGGATGCCCGTGACAAGCACGGGCATGACGGAAGTTGGGACACCGGCGCGATGACCCAGCGAGCCAAGCCATGGCCGCCATCCGTCACGCGCCACACAACCGGTCCAGCGTAACCCCGTTGCTCCAGCCTGCCCCGCGCCCCTCCAAGGCCGTCATGCCCGTGCTCGGCACGGGCATCCACGTCTTGCCGCCTTTGCCAGTTGCTCAACCGGTCTCAGCCGGCGCCCCCGTCGCAGAGCCTCCGCCACACGCACCGCAAGCGATGGCCAGGGTGGGCCCTCGCCACCCCGACCAAACGCGTGGATGCCCGTGACAAGCACGGGCATGACGGAGGTGAATTGGATAGGGCCGCAATCGCTGGTGGGGCGCTGCTGGGCAAGTTCCGAGCCAGGGTCGGCGACTGCGGCCTGCGTCAGTCGGCCACCTGCACCGGCATGCCCACGGTGCGACCCAATTGCCTGAGCCGGTTGGCGATGCGGTCGGAGCGGAGGTTCTCGAGATCCTTCGGGATCTCCAGGGTCAAGATGCCCTTCTTCACCCGCACCGGGCAGCGGGGCAGCACGCCAGCCATGGCGGCGGAGAGGATATAGGCGACGCGCATGGCGGCGCCGAGGATGCGGGCGCGCTCCACCAGGTGCAACGGCATCAGCTCACGCATGCGCGCCGCCCTTGCGTCAATCGACAGACCTTCGTGGCGGATATAGTTGGACAGCGCCACAAACGCCCGTTCCGGATGGGTGATTCCGGTGTAGGTCGCCTGGGACAGCAAGGTCAGCGCCTGTTCGCCGCGATAATCGGGATGGGCGCGCCAGCAGATGTCGGAGACGAGGCAGGCGGCGGCGCGGATACGCGCCTCGGCGGTGCTCTCATTCAGGTGCAGCGAGGCGAACAGCCCGCCGACCCAGTCCACCAGCTCCTCGCATTGCCGCGGTGAGCGCGAGCGCAGCCAGTTCATCTCCGACGCCATGGTCAGCAGCGGGTCGGCGGCCTGCATCTCGGGCGCCAGCCCCTCAAACAGCAGGCCCTCGCGCACCCCGGAGGGCGAGATCATGATCGAGGCCGGATGGCCGCGGCGGACAATCTGCTCCAGCAGCAAGGCGCCATAGGCCAGCAGAGGACGCCGGGCCGAGGAGATGGCGCCGATGGCCTCGAGGGCGCTGATGTCGAGGCGCTGCACCATGCGGGCGAAGTCGATGGCCTCGCGCGGCGAAATTTCATAAGCGTGCATGACATGCAGCGGATAGCCGGTCTGCTCCATGTGCAACCGGCCGAGGGCCCGCCAGGTGCCGCCCACCGCATAGAAGGTCCGGCCCTTCAGCGCGCCGATCTGTGGCGCATTGGCCAGCGCGGCGCGGGCCAGCGCCGAGGCCTTCTTCAGCGAGGCGCCCGACGCATCCTGCAGGGCGAAGCCGCCCAGCCGCAGACTCAGGCCCGGGCGAAGCGCCCCATGCACCACCTCAACCAGCTCCAGCGAGCCGCCGCCCATGTCGCCGACAACGCCATCGGGCTTCCAGAATCCCGACGCCACGCCCAGCGCCGACAGCTCAGCTTCGCGTGAGCCAGCCAGCAGCGACACCGGCTGCCCGAGGATGGCCTCGGCCTGGTCGACGAAGGCCGCGCCATTGGAGGCGTCGCGCACCGCCGCCGTGGCCAGCACATGGATGTCGGCGATCTCCATGACGTCGCACAGGCCGCGAAACCGCCGCAGGGCGGCCAGCGCGCTGGCGACGGCGGACTCATCCATCTTGCCGGTGCTGGCGACGCCGCGACCGAGGCCACACAGGGCCTTTTCATTGAACAGCATGGCCGGGGAGCGCGTGCGCCCCTCATACGCCACCAACCGGACCGAGTTCGAGCCGATGTCGATGATGGCCACCGGCCTGATGGCTGGTAGCCGCCCGCCCCCGAGCCGCTCAGCGCCGTGCGGCGCGCTTGCGAAGGGTTTTGGGGCTGGACTCCTTGAGGGATTTTCCACGTCCGGACAAACTCGGATTGGTCATGAAGTAACGATGAGCGTTGAACGGCTCCTCGCCCTGCATGCGTTGAATGCGCGTGGCGGACCCATCGGGAAGGATGCGCCAGCTCTGTTCATTGTCCAGCAAATTGGCCAGCATGATCTGGTCCAGCACCTGCTGGTGCACCGTCGGCGTGGTGATCGGGCACAGCGCCTCGACGCGCCGGTCCAGATTGCGCTGCATCAGGTCGGCGGACGAAATATAGACGTGGGCATTGGCGTTCGGAAGCCCCTCGCCATTGCCAAAGGCGTAGATACGGCTGTGCTCAAGGAAGCGGCCGACGATCGACTTGACGCGAATATTCTCCGAAAGCCCAGGGATACCCGGCCTCAGCGCGCAGATACCGCGGATGACGCAGTCGATCTCCACCCCTGCCTGGCTGGCCTCATAAAGTGCATCGATAATCTGTGGATCGACCAGCGAGTTGCACTTCAGCCAGATCGCCGCCGGCCGTCCGGCGCGGGCGTGGGCGATTTCCTCTGCGATATGGCCGAGGATGCGCGGCTTGGCCGTCACCGGCGACACCGCCATCAACTCCAGATCATCTGGCTCGGCGTAGCCGGTGATAAAATTGAAGATGCAGGCCACGTCATGGGCGATCACCGGATCGGCGGTGAAATACGACAGATCGGTGTAAACCCGGGCGGTGATCGGGTGATAATTGCCGGTGCCGACGTGGCAATAGGTGACCAGCTGGCCGCCCTCGCGCCGCACCACCGACGACAGCTTGGCGTGGGTCTTCAGCTCGATGAAGCCGAACACCACTTGGGCGCCGGCTCGCTCAAGGTCGCGGGCCCAGCGGATATTGGCCTCCTCGTCGAAGCGCGCCTTGAGCTCGACCAGCGCCGTCACCGATTTGCCCGCTTCCGCCGCTTCGGCCAGCGCCTTGACGATCGGCGAGTCGGATGAGGTGCGATACAGGGTCTGCTTGATCGCCACCACATTGGGGTCGCGCGCCGCCTGTTGCAGGAACTGCACCACCACGTCGAAGCTCTCATAGGGGTGGTGGATCACCAGATCCTTCTCGCGGATCGCCGCGAAGCAGTCGCCGCCATGCTCGCGCACCCGCTCGGGGAAGCGGGCGTTGAACGGCTTGAACTTGAGGTCTGGCCGGTCGATCGACACCAGCTGCGACAGATCATTGAGCGCCGGCATGCCGTCGACCAGGAAGGTCTCGTCGGCGGAGACATCGAGCTCCTTCATGACGAAATTGCGCAGGTTCTCCGGCATGTTGCTGTCGAACTCGACGCGGATCACCGTGCCGCGCCGGCGGCGCTTCAGCGCCGTCTCGAACAGCCGCACCAGATCTTCGGCCTCTTCCTCGATCTCCAGGTCACTGTCGCGAATGACGCGGAAACCGCCGCGCCCGGTCACCGTGTAACCGGGGAACAGCCGGTCGGTGAATTTACCGATGGCCTGTTCGAGGGTGATGAAGCGCACCGCGCCGGTGTCGGCGAAGTCTGGCAGGCGGATGAAGCGCTCGATCTTGCTGGGCATGCGGATCAGCGCCGTGAGCTTGCGGTTGTCGCTCTGGCGAAACAGCGACAAGGCGATGCTGAAGCCGACATTAGGGATGAACGGGAACGGGTGCGCCGGGTCGACCGCCAGCGGCGTCAGCACCGGGAAGATGTTGTTGAGGAAATATTCCTCAAGCCACATGGTCTCGGCGCGGGTCAGATCCTTGTCTTCGGCAATGACGATGCCGTTTTCCAGCAGCTGGTCCTGCAGTTCGGTCCAGCGCCGTTGCTGGTCATCCGCCAGCTGCGACACGGCGTGGCCGATGGCGGCCAGCTGCTCGGCTGGCGTCAGGCCATCCTGCGACAGGGTCATCACCCCGGTGCGCACCTGGCCACGCAGGCCGGCGACGCGCACCATGAAGAACTCGTCGAGATTGTTGGCGGAGATCGACAGGAAGCGCAGCTGCTCCAGCAGCGGATGGGCGCTGTTGGAGGCCTCCTCAAACACCCGGCGATTAAATTGCAGCCAGGAGATTTCGCGATTGATGAAGCGCTGCGGCGTCTCGCGCAGCGCCGCGCCGTCTTCCGGCGTGGCGACATCGGCGGCGGCGGCGGAAATGTCGCCGCTCTTGCGGGCGACGCCGAGCTTCAGCGGATCGGGAGCGGCGGCACGCTTGTCGTCGCCATGGAACAGCGCCGCATAGGCGCTGGCGAGGCGGGCGCCGATGGCGCCGGGATCCGATTCTGCGCTGTCGGTGAGCGGAGCTGTGTCCGCCTGCGCTTTGGCCTCGGCGCCAGTGGGCGCCGCAGTCTTGCCGGTGGCCGCCGACGTCTTGCCGACAGCCGACGGCGCGTCAGCGGCGCGCTTGCGGCTGGCGGCGGCGGCGCGGGGCGCAGCACGTGGCGCCGCGCGGGGCGCGGCGGCATCGGCTGCGGCAGGCTTGGCGCGGGCACGACGGGTCACGGGCTTGACCGGAGCATCCGGCGCCGCGGGCGCATCTGGCGCCACAGCGCCATCCTGCGTCGGCGTATCAGGCGAGGCTGTCGCCGCAGCGGCATTGTCCTGGCTGTCGCCCGTGGCGATGTCCGTGTCAGTGACGTTTGCCGGCATTGGTTGTGTGCTCACCATCGACCCTTCCATGCGGCCGGTTGCCCCGGCGATTGTTGTCAGGCGCATTGTGACGCGAGGTGGCGGCCACTTCACGTCAAATTCGTGGCGCCGGGGCCTGCGACGTCGCCCGCCGTTTCAGCCCGCGCCGGGAGGGCCGTCCGGCCCTGCGGTCGCATCGCCCTCGCCCATCTCATCCAGCCCAGCCTCGTCATCTCCGGGTTCGTCATCGCGGGGCTCGTCATCACATCCGGCCTGATCTCCGGCCTGGCCCGCGTCGCGCAACACGTCAGCCACCAGCGCCCGCGACACCCTCCGGCCGAGGCTGAGCGAGCGTGCGTCGATCCGCGCCACCAACTCGCGGGCGCCCAGCACCGAACGATCGAGCCGCCGCGCCAGATAATCCAGCACGCTGACGTCGACGCTGAGCTGCCGGTCGTGGAACAGCTTGACGAGGATCGCCCGGAACAGCGCATCGTCTGGCTGCGCGATCTGCGCCACCGGCGACAGCCGCAGGCGTGACAGCAAATCTGGCGTGACGATGCCCCAGCTCTGCGGCGCCGTGCGTGACACCAGCAGCGCCGCGCCGCCTTCGGCGCGCACCCGGTTGAGCAGATGGAACAGGCCGTGTTCGTTCACCGGACCCGCATCGCATGAATCGATGACGATTGGACGACAGGCGTCATATTCAGCCAGATCAAGCCGGTCTGCGCCGGGGTCTACGGCGTCGCCTCCCATTGCAGCTGATGAGCCAGTGCGCGCCGGGTCAGTCGCCGCATCGGCCTCCCCGAATGTGCAGGCGTCGCGTGGGCGCGTCAGCGAGGCGTCCGGCAGCCACAGCGCTCCGGTGCGTCGGGCGAAGATCGAGGCGAGATGGGTTTTGCCAACGCCGGCGGGGCCAGAGAGCCGCAACACCGGCTCCGGCCAATTGGGCCAGCGCTCCAGCATGTCCCAGGCCTGCTGGTTGGCGTCGCCCACCATAAAATCTTCCGCCTCGAACCGGTCGGGGGCGGGCCAGGACAGGGTCAGTTGTTCGCCAGCTTCAGCCATGCCGCAGGTCCACGCTGAAAGTCCTCGCCGCAAACGCCGGGCGACGTGCGCCGGCGCTGCGCCGGACCACGCCCAACGCGATGCGCTCAACATAAGGCGGGCGATGCACGATCCGTCCTCTTCTGCCCCTGGGCGTTAGCTGATGTGGCCATATGCGCCTCACGTCCTGGCGTCGGCGCGTTCGGCCCGTGCAGGCAGTGGGCCTGCGTCGCCCGACCATGGCCAAACTGGCGCGGCGGCGCCAGCGCCACGACCGGCCCGGCGGCATATTCACGCCAGGACCTCCAACTGATCGCCGCAGTCCACAGCAGCCCACAGGCGCGCGGCGCCCACCCTGCCCCAGCGCCCAGGCTCACCAGGCAAAGCCCACGCCATCGCGCGCGGCCATCACGCATGGCGGCGCCGCCCTGATTCCTGTCAGGCCTATTGGCGCCGGCTCACAGCTCAGGCGGCGGCAGGCGCGGCGGGGCGTCCGGCTGGCGCAATGGCCGGTCGTGATAAAACCGGCTGGCGAGGTAGCGATGCAGCGCGAAACGGCACAGCACGCCGATGGCCGCGCCCGCTGGCACGGCGATCAGCACGCCGATGAAGCCGAACAATGAGCCAAAGGCCATCAGCGCGAACATCAGCCACACCGGATGCAGCCCGACCGCATCGCCGACCAGCAGCGGCGAGATAATATTGCCCTCGATGAACTGGCCGGCGACAAAGATGCCTAGCACCACCAGAATCCATGTCCATTCCGGCCAGAACTGCACGATCGCCACGGTCATCGACACCACGAGGCCGATGGTCGAGCCGACGTAAGGAATGAAGCTGAGGAAGCCGGTGCCGAGGCCGATCAGCGCGCCAAAATTCAGCCCGACGAGGCTGAGGCCGACCGCGTAGAACACGCCGAGAAACAGGCACACCAGGCTCTGGCCGCGCACGAAGCCGGCGATGGCGTGGTCGATGTCGCGCGCCAGCTTGCGCACGGTGGCGCGCTGGCTCTCGGGCGTCCAGCTGTCGATCGCCGCCACCATGCGATCCCAGTCGATCAGCATATAGAACGCCACCACAGGGGCGATGACGAACAGGCCGACGACGCCGATCACCGACTGGCTGCCGCTCCACACCGATTTGAGCACGCCGCCTGCCCAGGTCGCCGCCTGGGTGAAGATCTGGCCGAGCGAAGATTGCGCCTCGGTCAACAGATGCGCGCCGCCAAAGCGCTCGAACAGGGGCCGCACATATTCATTGGCCAACTCCTGCAGGCGCTGCAAATTGCGCGGCATATTGTCGAGGAAGCCAGCGACCTGCTGGCCCAGCAACGGCAGCAGCACCCACAGGCCGATCAGCAACACCAGCACAAACACCAGCAGGATCACGCAGGCGGCGACGACCCGGCTAAGACCAGCCCGCTCCAGCCGGTCGGCCACCGGGTCGACCAGATAGGCGATGCCCATGCCGATGACGAAGGGGAACATGGCGCTGCTGAACAGCCAGATCAGGAAGCAGCCGGCGACCAGCATGCAGAGCCAGAACGTACCCCGGGTCAGCGTCGGCATGAAATCTCCTGTGGTGTCAGCTTGGCGCGCAGCTTGGTTATGGTGATTGAGAAGGCCGGACCGTCGCCTTGCAATGGCTGACCCCCAATACGGGCGATGCCCGCTCGCCGCATTACGCCGCCATGTGCCGCAACCATAGCACGAGATATGCTGCTGCAGAGCACAGGGTCAGCGTCACCGTAATGATCAGCCCAGCCCAGATCAGCAGATCCGGCGCGCCGCCGAAGGCGTTGACCGCCAGCAGCAGCGCGGCGAAGCCAATCTGCGCCCCGGTGTTGAGCTTGCTGACGATCAGCGGCCGCACTTCCATCGGCCGCTCCAGCAGCATCGACAGCACCATGGCCGAGACGATCATGATATCGCGCGACACCACGACGATCGCCACCCAGGGCGGCAGCACGCCATGAATGGCCAGCGCCACATAGATCGACACCAGCAACGCCTTGTCGGCCAGCGGGTCGAGATAGGCGCCCAGTTGCGACTGCATGCCCCAGCGCCGGGCGATGAAGCCATCGACTGCATCAGACACGCCCGCCAGCACGAACACCGCGAACGCCACGCCCCACTGCCCGGCGCCGATCATCACGACGACCAGCGGAACCATCAACAGACGCGCAATGGTGATCAGGTTTGGTAACGTCATTGATCCCCCCGGACGCGCCCCTTGTCGGCGCGCCCAGAACTGCCTGTGGCGACACGGCTGGCGGCGTCTTGCGCCGATTCCCCCGGCCGCCGTTTCCGTGGCAGAGCCTATCGCGCAGCGTCAGCATTTGCGAGAATGCCGTTTGTTTAGCCACACCGGGACAGCGCCGCCGTCAAAGCACACGTTCACAGGCGAGGCTCCTGTCGGCAGGTCCGGGAGAAGCGCGTGCCAGGCGCCAGCAAGCCAGCGCAGGCGAGCGGGCGCTGTCGGGGGCGCCAATGGCGGCCATGGCAGGTACGGCGACCATGGCGGCCTGTGGCGCCAAAGGCGGCGCCCATGCGCCAATCGCCAGCGAAAACCCGCGAATATAAGCGCGCGCGCCTGTGAGGTCTTGCGCCCTGGGCCTGAGCGTCGTACCTGCCCCCCAACAGCGGAGCGCACGAAGCAGATGACTGAGCAGAAACCACAAGGTCTTACCTACGCCGACGCCGGCGTGAACATCGACGCCGGCAACGCCATGGTCGACGCGATCAAGCCTCTGGTGCGCTCCACCCGCCGTCCCGGCGCGGATGCGGAGATCGGCGGCTTTGGCGGCCTGTTCGACCTGAAGGCGGCTGGCTTCAGCGACCCCATCCTCGTCGCCGCCAATGACGGCGTCGGCACCAAGCTGAAGATCGCCATCGACACCGGCATCCACGACACGGTCGGCGTCGACCTCGTCGCCATGTGCGTCAATGATCTGGTGGTGCAGGGCGCCGAGCCGCTGCTGTTTCTGGATTATTACGCCACCGGCAAGCTGGAGCCGGCGGCAGCCGTCGCTATCGTCAAGGGCATCGCCCAGGGTTGCCGCGACGCGGGCTGCGCCCTGATCGGCGGCGAAACCGCCGAAATGCCTGGCCTCTATGCTGAAGGCGATTACGACCTCGCCGGTTTCGCCGTCGGCGCCGCCGAGCGCGGCCAGTTGCTGCCGCATGCCGACGTGCAGCCCGGCGATGTGATGATCGGCCTGCCGTCCTCGGGCGTGCATTCCAACGGCTTTTCGCTGGTGCGTCGCCTCGTGGCCAATCTCGGCCTCGACTGGAGCGTCCCCGCCCCCTTCGCCGCCGGCCAGAGCCTCGGCGCGGCCATGCTGACGCCGACCCGCATCTATGTGAAGCCGCTGCTCGCCGCCATCCGCAAGACCAACGCCATCAAGGCGCTGGCCCATATCACCGGCGGCGGCTTCCCGGACAATATTCCGCGCGTCCTGCCTGACGGCTGCGGCGTGACGCTCAACCTCGACGCCATCGATCCCCACCCGGTGTTCCGCTGGATGGCCGAGGCCGGCAATATCGCCGAGGCCGAGATGCTGCGCACCTTTAACTGCGGCATCGGCATGATCGCCGTCATCGCCCCCGACCGGGTCGACGCCGTGCGCGAGGCGCTGAAGGGCGAAGGCGAGAACACCGTCGTGCTGGGCGCGATCACCGCATGGAATGGTCAGGGCGAGCGCGTCGCCACGACCGGCCGCCTGTTCCATTGAGCGCAAGGCGCTGACCCACATGACCCGCAAGCGCATCGGCGTTCTCATTTCCGGCCGCGGCTCCAATATGGAGGCGTTGCTGGAAGCCGCCCGCGATCCGGCCTTCCCGGCTGAAATCGTGCTGGTGATGTCCAACAACGCCGACGCTGGCGGCCTCGCCACGGCGCAGCGTTATGGCGTCGCCACCGCCGTTGTCGATCATCGCCCCTATGGCAAGGATCGCGCCCGCTTCGAGCAGGCGCTGGACGCTCGCATGCGCGAGAGCGATGTCGAGCTGGTCTGCCTCGCCGGCTTCATGCGCGTGCTGACGCCGGTGTTCGTCGGAGCCTGGGATGGGCGGCTGATCAATATCCACCCCTCTCTGCTACCGTCTTACACCGGTCTGCATACCCATGAGCGGGCGCTGGCCGACGGCGTGCGCGTGCATGGCTGCTCGGTGCATTTCGTCACGCCGGTGCTCGATGTTGGACCGATCATCGCCCAGGCCGTGGCCCCGGTGCTGCCTGGCGACGACGCCGACACGCTGGCGAGCCGGGTGTTGCGGCTGGAGCACCGTATCTACGCAAGGGCGCTTGCGCTGATCGCCAGCGGCGCCGCCTGGCTGGAGAATGGCAAGGTGGCCTATCGCGACGCCGACACCGCGCTACAGGCGACGTTGTTCGACGCCAGACCCTGATCGCGGAGCGACGCTCAGGCCATTGGCTGACGCCCCCTTCTGCTGCCCCATTCGGCTTGCGCGCCCCGTCGGCTTGCGCGCCCCTTCGCGTAGGCGCCGGGGCGCTCAGTCATGCAGCGCCCCATAGCACACGCCCAGCCCCAGACATGACAAAGCCCGGCGGCATGGCCCCGGGCTTTTTCGCGCGCCGTACAGGCGGCGTTGGACTGGCGGCGCCCAACTGGCAGCGTCGGAATGGCGCAGCTCATGCCGCGCCAGTCATGGCGCTCAGATCGGACGCTTCAGCTTGCAGAAATCAACCGCTTCCAGCCCCTTGGCCTGGGCGCTGTCGTTGAAATAGCCAGTCTGGCGGAAAGCGTCGAGCTCGTCCTTGGTCATCCTGGCGATCGTGCGCTTGGCGTAGCAGCTGCACGGCGAATGCACGGCCTCGCGCGTGGTGTTCATCAGGCGCGACTGGGTGATCAGGCAGGCGTCAAAGGCGCGCAGGGTGATCTCATAGGGCGTCAGCTTAGCGGCTGTCGGATCATTCGGCGGCAGTTGCACCGATTTCGGATTGGCGGCGGCGAACGCTGAGGTGGCGACAAGCAGTCCCATGAGCGACAAGGTCGTGATGCGCACAATTGCTCTCCTGCCCCAGGCCGGGCGCGGCTCAAAACCGGGGTAACGCAGGCTATCCCTGCGAAATCGGGTATGAGCCGCCGCCAACTTTGCGTCAAGCGTCTGCTTGTTAGCCGACGATCTCGTTACCAGCGAAGAACTGGGCGATCTCGATCTGTGCGGTCTCTGGCGCATCCGAACCGTGCACCGAGTTCTCACCGACCGACTTGGCGTAGAGCTTGCGGATCGTGCCTTCGGCGGCGTTCTCAGGATTGGTGGCGCCCATCACTTCGCGATAGCGGGCGATGGCGTTCTCGCCTTCCAGCACCTGCACGACCACCGGGGCCGAGATCATGAAATCGACCAGTTCGCCGAAGAACGGACGCTCGCGGTGCACGCCGTAGAACTCTTCGGCCTGGGCGCGGGTCATCTGGATGCGCTTCTGGGCGACGATGCGCAGACCAGCCTGCTCGATGACGGCGTTGACGGCGCCGGTCAGGTTGCGGGCGGTCGCGTCAGGCTTGATGATGGAGAAGGTGCGCTCGAGGGCCATGCGAAGAACTCTTCCGGAAGTTATTGGAGAAGAAAGAAGTAGCGGCCTTATACCGGCGCCCCCGGATGCCGGCAAGCGCGCCCGCAAGGCTTGTCAGCCTTCATAATACTGTCGTGTGCACGCCAATGCGGCAAACCGGCCAGCGAGGCTTTGGCGCTTGCCGCTCCGGCGCCCGCGCGCTCCCTGCCAGCGGCTCGGCATGGAGAGGCCTGGTCTGGCGCGTCTTGGTCTGGCGCGTCTTGGTCTGGATTTGCCTGGCCTGGATTTGTCTGGCCTGGCGGCGAGCGCCTATTCGACATTGTGCTAGCTTGTCCACCGCCCGCGCCGCCGCTGAACATCGTCGCACCCAGCCAGGGCGCGCGCGGCCTCACGCCCCGATCCGCAGCGCCTGGTGGGCTTGCGTCGACGGCGCTGTTCGTCGCGCCTGAGCGGGTTCAACGGGCGGAGATCGTCATGCTGTCTGGAATGTATCGCGGCGCCGTCGCCGCTGTAGCTCTCGCCGCCGTGGCCGGCGGTCTTGCTGTCGCCACCCCCGCCCACGCCCAGGGCGCCGGCGATCTCTCCGGCGTCTGGCTGACCCAGTCGGGTGAGAGTAAGGTGCGGCTGGCGCCCTGCGGCGGCGCCGTCTGCGGCGTCATCACCTGGACCAAAGCCGGCGGCAATGACGTCAAGAACCCCGACGCCGCCAAACGCAGCCGCCCGCTCGCTGGCTTGCAGATGATCCATGACATGAAGCGCGGCGCCGATGGGGTGTATCAGGGCAAATTGTACAATCCCCAGGACGGCAAGACCTATACTGGCAAGCTGACCCAGAGCAACGCCAACACCCTCAAACTGTCCGGCTGCGTCATGGGCGGGCTAATCTGCAAAAGCCAGACCTGGACACGCAGCCAATAACCCTTGGGAGATGGCCCCGGACCTGCGTGTGCTGATCAGATGCCGTTAGACAAAGAGTCGAGCGCCTGCGGGACGGGGTTATGACCGCGCCGCGCGCTGCAGCGCGGCTTTGCGCGCCAGGCATCGCAACGATGTGTCGCACGCTGCAGCGCCCAAGGTCGCCCGGAGTGCGCCGGGGTCAGCGACCTCAGTCGGCTTCGCGCAGCGCCTGGGTGACCCGCGCCTCAAGCTCGCGCGGGTTGCGCAGCACCAGGGCGCCGCGCGTGCGTTCGATGAGATTTTCCTGCGACATATGGGTGAATTCCCGCGTCACCTGCTCACGCCGGCAACCGATGCGGGCCGCCAGCACATGGTGATAGGGCGGCGGCGTCACCACGCGCTCCTCCGGGTGACCGGGCCGCGGCGCCGACAGACGCAGCAGCTCCGAATACAGCCGGTGGCGCAGGTCGAGCACCGACTGCTCCATCAGCCGCGCGTTGAGCTCGCGCACGCGACCGGCGAGCAGGCGCATCACCCGCTCGGCCAGCGGCGGCGCCGCATAAATCATCTCACGGAACACCGGGGCCGGCACGATGCACACCTCGCCACGGGTCAGCGCCGTGACATTGGCCGAGCGCCCCACCCCGTCGATCGCCGACAATTCGCCGAAAAACTGGCCGCCGCGCATCTCGCCGAGAATGATCTCCTTGCCAGCCAACGTGCGATTGAGAATGCGCACGTCGCCAGTGACGATGAAATAGACGTCGGTCGAGCTGTCTTCAAAGTCGACGAGGATTTCATCTACGTCGAACTTGCGCCAGCGGCAGCGGGGTTCGAATGGCGTCAGGTCGAGGCCTGAGTCCCTGAAGAATGGTATGCGACTAAAGGAGATCACGGCGCCCCCGGGGTTGGCGCATGGTCGCGACGACGCGCGGCTGCGTCAAGCCTTGGCCGTAAGGTTACCTTGGGAAAGCCCGCCGACCTTGGCGCGGGCGGCGGCGCGCCTCCGCAGGCCATGCGCCGCATGGTCGGGCCAGCCTGCCCATACCCTCAAGCCATGTTCAACATGCACAGCCGCAACATCTCGCCAGCCTGGGCCCGCTAGCGCTGCCAATAGGCTTGCTTCAGGCGCGCTGCGCCTGGCGAACGATGGCGTGATGATGCGCCTCGGTCGGGGCAGCTGGCGCAGGCAACTCAATGCGTGGCGCGGTTGAGGTGATGCAGGTGGCGGCGCTCAGACAGGGGGAGGCGCCGCGCCCGTCATGGCTCGTCGTCCACGCCCGCACCGTGGTCTGGGCAAGCACTAGCGTCCCCAGGATGAGGCCAGCGAGCACCAGATAGAGGGCGTGATTGGACAGGCGACGCTCAGTCATGACTTTCACAACGAATCAACACGTTATAAACAGGTTTAGATAATCGGCGCGCAAAGGCGCAACCATGTCGCAAACGCGGCGACACTATGACCTGGCTGCCTGTCTGGCCGCCTGTGGCGCAGCCGCACTGCGTCGCTGCGCGCGTCGCCCCTGCCATCATCCCTGCTGTTCACCTCCGTCCCCTCCCGCTTTGCAAATTGCCTGCGTCTTCCCCATTTGGCCCTCTGCCTGCGCACAGACGGCGCCCTGTCGGCGCCCTGGGTTATTCACCCGGACAGGGCGCCCGGGCGTCCCAGGTTATGATTTCTTGGGCTGCGGATGGCGCGACGGCCCCAGGGCCATGCTGCGCTGCCCGCCCCGATGCGTGCGCGCCCCGACGCATGTGCGTGGGGCGGCGGCTCAGCTCAGCCTGAGCGGCGCTTCAGCGTTGCTGGTCGCGGATGCGTCAGCGTCGTCGTCACCGCGCGTCCGGCGCCTCTTGCGCGGCGGCGCCGTTGAGGCCAAACACCGCTGATGCTTACCATCAGCGACCTCACCTACCGCCTTGGCCCCCGCATCCTGTTCGACGGCGCCAGCGCCGCCATACCGGATGGCGCCCGCGTTGGCTTTGTCGGGCGCAATGGCGCGGGCAAATCGACCCTGTTCCGCATCCTCACCGGCGAGCTCGCCACCGAGAGCGGCGCCGTGTCCCTGCCCCGCCACCGGCGCATCGGCGCCGTGGCGCAGGAGGCCCCATCGGGTCCGGAGACGCTGGTCGAGGTGGTGCTGGCCGCTGATGTCGAGCGCGCCGCCCTGATGCGTGAGGCCGAAACCACCGACGATCCCATGCGCCGGGCGGAAATCGAGACCCGCCTCGTCGATATCGACGCCCATTCCGCCCCGGCGCGCGCCGCCGCGATTTTGCACGGTCTGGGCTTCGACGCCGAGGCCCAGGGCCGGGCCTGCGCGTCGTTCTCTGGCGGCTGGCGCATGCGCGTGGCGCTGGCGGCGGTGCTGTTCTCGGAGCCGGACCTGCTGCTGCTCGACGAGCCGACCAACTATCTCGACATCGAAGGCACGCTGTGGCTTTACGACTTCCTTGGCCGCTATCCGCACACGGCGCTGGTTATCAGCCACGATCGCGAATTGCTCGATGAGGCGGTCGATCACATCCTGCACCTCGATCGCGGCAAGCTGACGCTGTATCGCGGCGGTTACACCTCATTTGACCGGCAGCGGCGCGAGCGCATGGCGCAGAACAATGCGCTGCGCACCAAGCAGGAGAACGAACGCAAGCATATGCAGGCGTTCGTTGACCGCTTCCGCGCCAAGGCCACCAAGGCGCGCCAGGCCCAGTCACGCCTCAAGCGGCTGGAGAAGATGGAGCCGATCGCCGCCATGACCGATGAGGCGGTGCTGCCGTTCAGCCTGCCTGGGCCAGAGCGGCCGCTGTCGCCGCCCATCATCGCCATGGAGGGCGTGTCCGCCGGCTATGGCGATCGGGTGATCCTGAAGAACCTCAATCTGTCGATCGCCCCCGACGACCGCATCGCCTTGCTCGGCCAGAACGGTAACGGCAAATCGACCTTCGCCAAGCTGCTCGCCGGCTCGCTGGAGCCGCTCGGCGGCGTCATGACCCGCTCGGGCAAGTTGCAGACGGCCTTCTTCGCCCAGCACCAGCTCGATGTGCTGCGCATCAATGAGACGCCCTATCAGCATGTGGCGGCGCTGATGCCTGGCGTGCCGGAGGCGCGAATCCGCTCGCGCGCCGCGCAGATGGGCTTCTCTGGCCAGAAATCCGATACGCCGGTGTCGGCGCTGTCCGGCGGCGAGCGCGCCCGCCTGACCATGGGGCTCGCCGCCTTCCATGGCCCGCATCTGCTGATCCTCGACGAGCCGACCAACCACCTCGACATCGACAGCCGCCAGGCCTTGATGGAGGCGATTAATGACTATCCCGGCGCCGTGGTGCTGGTCAGCCATGACCGCTTCCTCGTGGAAGCCTGCGTCGACCGGCTGTGGCTGGTGGCCAATGGCGGGGTGAGGCCGTTCGACGGCGATCTTGATGATTATCGCGCTTTGGTGCTCGGCGGCCCCGACAACGGCAAGGGGCGCGGCGACAATCAGGGCAATGAGCAGGCCGAACGCCGTCGCGAGGCGGCGGAAAAGCGCCAGGCCCAGGCGCCGCTGCGCAAGAAGTTGTCGGCGCTGGAAGCGCGCATCGAAAAGCTGACCGCCGCCGTCGCCAAGGTCGATGCGGCGCTGGCCGCTGGCGACGCTTTTGCCAAAAATCCGGCCAAGGCGGCTGAGCTGGCCAAAATGCGCTCTGACGCCGCCGACGCCATCGCCGCAGCCGAAGAAGAATGGCTGGAGATTTCGGCGCAGCTCGAGGCCTGACGCCCGACCCGATGAGGATGTCTCATCGGAGACTGGTCAAGCCGCACCGGCGCCAGCGCCTTGCAGGTCGCGGTTAGGTCAGCGTCTTCGCAGCGCGGGTCTTAATCGACGACGCGCAACAGCTGGTTGTCGGAGAACAGATAGACCTGCTTGCCGCGCGGCTCCTGATACAGCACCTGCACCTCGCGCTGGCCCTTGCCGCTGCCGCCGATCAGCACGTCGACCGGCGGACCCTTGATCGCGACCAGTGCGCACTCGCTGATGCCAGGCGCAATCGCGGCAGGCAGAGGTCCTGCCAGGGGCCGCGAGCAGCTGCCATCGGCCAGCAGCACCGGACCAAGGTCCCGGGCCTGCCCGCCCGGCGGTGGCGCACTGTGGACGGAGGTCCCGGATGGGCCGCTCTGGATGGCGGTGACGCCGCCCGATCCCGCCGACACGGAGGCGCTGCGATCGCCCGCCACGCCGATGGCGCTGATATTGTACGAACAGCCGGCGAGGCTGAGCGCCACAACGAAGGCGGCGACCGCCGGGCCTGCCACGCGCAGGGTGGATCGGCTTGCGTCAGCGCGTCGGGCGCTTCTTCTGCTCAGCAACAATGGCTCACCTCCTGCTATCGTCAGGCCGCGCCGCAACCGCAACCAACCATCGCGCGCCTTGCCACGGGAGCGCCGCGCTGTGGCGAACGTCCTCCTCAGGCGCGGTCACTGCGGTCGGCCGTTGGTCTTCGTCGCCGCGCCGCCCGAGGCATCCTCTGGCGGCGCCGGGACCGGACTCGCCTGCGGATTGCGTCGCCCGGCAGCGTACAACTCCTGCACGTCCTTCAGGAACGCCTTGCGTGAAGATTGGCGTGTATAGAACATGTGGCCGCCCGGATAGACGCGCTGGGCCGAGGTCGGCGCCCCGCCCAGCGGCGGCAGCGTCGCCAGATCGAACCGGGTCTGGAAATAGGGCGTCACCAGATCGGTGTAGCCGTGCACGGTCAGCACCTGCATCTGCGGGTCGAGCGCCGCCGCCCGTTGCAGATCGCCAAGCGCCTCAGGCGCCCGGTATGAACGCCCCCAGTTCCAGCCACGATTGACCTCATTGGACAGCAAGGCATAGTCGCCGTCTGGCTTCCAGCCGATCACCCGGGTGATTTCATCCACCGCCGCGCTGGTCAGCGCCGGCTGGGCGCCGTCGAGGATCGGATCGTCCACCTGGGTCAGGGGATTGAACGGCCATGGGTCGCGCCCTGGCATGCTGGCGTCATAGGCGCTGACGATGTCGCCCGAGGCCCTGCGGGCTTCACGGGTAAAGCTGCGGGCGTCGATGCGGCCGCCGCGCGCCTTGACCAGCGCCGGATCAAGCCCGGTGAAGGCGCTGACCCTGTCGATCAGCCGCTGCTGCGCCGCCGCGTCCTGCGGCCCGCTCAGCAGATCAAGCACCATCTCGCCCCTGGCATATTCTTCTGCGGCGGCCAGCACATCTGGCGCGGTCTTGCCCTCGCGCTCCAGCCGCGCCGCCGTCATCGACGGCAGCAGCGCCGCATAGCCGAGCACCGGATCGCTGGCCGGACCAATGCGGCCGAAATCCAGCACCGGCGACAGCATGATCACGCCATTGACGCCAACGCCCTGCCCGGTCTGCAGCGCATGCGCCAGCTTGGGGGCGCGAAAACCGCCATAGCTCTCGCCCACGATATATTTGGGTGAGGTCAGCCGGCCCTGCTCGACCAGATAGCGCCGGACCACCGTGGCGAGCGCCTCGATGTCCCCGTCCACTGACCATAATTTGCGCCGCACCGCCTCCTTCGGGTCGATGCGGCTGAAGCCCGTGCCCGGCGGGTCGATGAACACCAGATCGGTGAACGCCAGCCAGCTATCAGGATTGTCCCTGAGCAGCGGCGGATCCGACGGCGCGTCGCCCTCGTTGCCGAAGCTGATGATGCGCGGGCCGAGCGCGCCTAAATTGAGCCAAGCCGACGCTGCGCCCGGGCCGCCATTGAACACGAAAGTCACGGGCCTGCGGGTCTGCGCCGCTGCATCCTGGGTCTTGCCGTCAGCGTCAGGGGCGAGGGTGTAGGCGAGATACGCCACCTCAGCCTGCACGGCGCCAGCATCATCGCGCAGCGGGATGCTGCCCGCCGTGGCGCGATAGCGCAGGGTCTTGCCGTCAAGCGCCAGCTCGCGGGTGATCGACGCCGGCGCAGGCAGACGCGGGGCCGGAGCGGCGGCGGGCTGGGACGACCCGCTGGCCGAGGCCGCCTGCCCGCCAGCCGCGGGCTGGCCGAGAGCTGACTGCGTGCTGATCGGTTGCCACAGCATCAGGCTGGCGAGGACCAGAGCCGCTACGGCGCAGGCCGGGCGTTGGCGGCGTGCGATGCGGACGTGTGTTGCGGTGACAATTGGCATAGGCCCCCCCACTATTTGTTCCGGCCAGGCATGGCGCATCCGGCGCCTGTCGACTGTCGCCTGTCGCCTGTCGCCAAGGATGGCGCAAAATTTCGCCCGCCCATTATGTGGCGTCCGGGCCCAGTCTGAGCCTGGACGACGGGCGAAAGTGAGGCCAGACACTGGCCAGAGACTGGCCATCGCGCCATCCCCGAATGGGCGCGTCCGTGCACTGCTATGGCGTGCTCAGGCCTTCTTTTCCCAGCGGCCCTCGTCATTCTGCTGCCAATAGGTGGCGTCGAGCCCCCGCGCCTTCACCTTGCGCCAGTCTTCGCGGGCATTGGCCAGCGCCATGTCGTCATTGCCGTCGAACATCAGAACGATGCGCGAAAGCCCGCCCGGCGCATCGGGCGCCCGGGCGCCATGCACCAGAAAGCGCACGCTGGCGTCATTGGGATTGTCGGGGCCGCTGACCAGCGCCACTGGCTGCGTCGCCAGATCCGCCTCGCCCTGCACGCCGTGCGGCAGAAAGCTGTCGTCGGAGAAGGTCCACAAATGGTCGTCCAGCGCCTGCAGCCGCTCGGCCTCGCCGGTCTCAACCACCACTTTCCAGCCGCGCTCCAGCGAGCGCAGCAGCAGCGTCGGCAACACCGCCTCAAGCGGCTGTCGCTGCAGATGGTAAAACAGCACCTCGGCCATCACGCCTCCCAGGCCAGGCCTGCCAGTTTAGTTGCGGAAAATCCGGCAAACATCTGAATTGTCGTGCTTTTCACAGTAACAACCATCAACAGCCGCAGGCGTATGGCGACGCGGCGGCGCCGATGCGCGGACGCAGGCAACCGGCGGCGAGCGCCGCCCGCCGCCTTTTGCGTCTGACGCTTATCCAGCTTATGGCTCGCCAGGCCATGCTGCGGGCCAGGCGAGATCACATGGCTGGCGCGCCGTCAGATGCAGTCATCTGATCGACGCGCAGGCCACGCCTGTCAGCTCTCGTAATGGTCGGCCACGAGGCGGTCGAGCAGCCGCACGCCCCAGCCCGGACCCCAGGACTGGTTGATGTCGCTGGCCGGCGGCCCCATGGCGACGCCAGCGATGTCGAGATGCGCCCAGGGCGTGTCGCCGACGAACCGCTTGAGAAACTGCGCCGCCGTGGTCGAGCCAGCGAAGCGCCCGGCGCTGTTCTTCATGTCGGCGAATTTGCTGTCGATCATCTTGTCGAACACATCGCCCATCGGCATGCGCCACACGGTCTCGCCGGTGGCCTCGCCTGCGGCGGCCAGCTGCTGCGCCAGCGCATCGTCATTGGCGAACAGGCCGGCGTGCTCATGCGCCAGCGCCACCAGAATGGCGCCGGTCAGCGTAGCCAGATCGATCATAAACCGCGGCTTGAAGCGCTCTCTGGCGTAATGGAGGATATCCGCCAGCACCAGCCGGCCCTCGGCGTCGGTATTGATGATCTCGATGGTCTGGCCCGACATGGATTTGACGATATCGCCAGGCCGCTGGGCCGCGCCGTCGGGCATGTTCTCCACGAGGCCGATGACGCCGATGGCGTTGACCTTCGCCTTGCGGCCTGCGAGGGCCCGCATCAGGCCGGTGACGCAGGCGGCGCCGCCCATGTCGCCCTTCATGTCCTCCATGGAGGCGGCGGGCTTGATCGAGATGCCGCCCGAATCGAAGCAGACGCCCTTGCCGATGAACGCCACCGGCGCATCGCCCGTGCGCCCGCCATTCCAGCGCATCACCACCACGCGCGGCTCAAAGGCCGAGCCCTGGGAGACGCCGAGCAGCGCGCGCATGCCGAGCCTGGCCAATTGCTTCTGGTCGAGCACCTCGACCTCGACGCCCAGCTGGCCGAGCGCCGCCGCCCGTTCCGCGAACGCCACGGGATACAGCACATTCGGCGGCTCATTGACCAGGTCACGGGCCAGCAGCACGCCCTCGGCCACCGCCTGATGGTTGCGCCACGCCTTGCGGGCGCCGGCGGCATCGCCGAGCATCAGGGTGAAGACGCCTGTGGCGTCAGCCTGATCGTCGTCTTTCTTCTTCGTCTTGTACTGGTCGAAGCGATAGGCGCGCAGGCTGAGACCCATGGCGAAGGCCGCCGCCGCCTCGCCTTGCGACAGCCCCTGGGACGCCGTGGCGGCCTCCGGGACCTCCGACGTCTTTACGGCCCCCTTTTCCGCCCCCTTGGCCGCCGCCTTCGCCGACGCCTTTTTGCCAGCCTTCTTGCCGTCAGCCTTGTCCTTGCCGGCCTTCGCCGGCGCCGCCGCCGCGCCAGCGCCAGGCAGATCGAACACCACATGGGCGGTGCGACCGCCGCCAACCTTGCCCATCACCATGCCGCCGAGCCGGGTGAAATCGGTTTTGGCCCGCGCCGCCTCGTCGCCGACGCCGATCACCACCAGACGGTCCGCCGTGATGCCAGCCGGCGCGGTGACGGTCAGCGCGCTACGCGGCTTGCCCTTGAAACGCTCCACCGACGCCGCGCGGGTGACCAGCGCCTGGGCTGCGGCGCCCAGCAGATCCTGGGCCAACGGGGTCAGACGCAGGTCGTCGCCGACGAACACCACCACGTCGCCGCCGACGATTGGCTCGACGCCCCTGAACTCAATCTTGACTTGCTCGCTCATGAAAACCTCTATCCGGACCCGCTCGTCTGCGGCGGCGCGGCGTGCCATGATCCCGACCTGGCGCCGGGAGCTGATCGCCGCCACCCTACGCCGTTTGCCGGAGGATTCCACAGCAGTTGCGAATTTGACAGTGCGCCGACGCAGCGCCTGGCCCGGCAAAAGGGTTA
Organism: Camelimonas sp. FR25; assembly: GCF_059740505.1. Taxonomy (NCBI): domain Bacteria; kingdom Pseudomonadati; phylum Pseudomonadota; class Alphaproteobacteria; order Hyphomicrobiales; family Chelatococcaceae; genus Camelimonas; species Camelimonas sp. FR25. The sequence continues at coordinate 154,859 of NZ_JCAWFG010000017.1, forward strand.
TGCGCCCTGCGCGCGGCCCAAACGTCGCCATCCACCGCCGCCAGCAGCCGTCTGCCGCCATCTGCCGCCGCCAACCCGCCTTGAAACAGCCACGCCGCCAGGCAAGCTGGCCGCCGTTGTGCGCAACGACGTGACGCCGCCGCCCCTGATCGGCAAGGGTCATGGACCGGCCAGGGCCGGCGACCGCATGGCGCCCGTGGCCAAAGCGCGCCATGCGTGGCATGCACGCACTTACCTCGCGCGCTGCGCCAGGCTAGGAGCAATGACATATCGGTCGCCGCCGCGCGGCCACGCCCGCCCTGCCAGGTCCGGGCAAGCGCATCCGGTCAGCATGTCTGGCCGCATTTTTCATCTGGACAGGCTGGGCTGCGTCCGCAGAGGCGTCGCGCCAGACCTGCGCCGGGGCCAGAGCACACTGCATGACGCTGATTGAACGCTATATCTTCCGGAACGTGATCACAGGCTTCATCAGCTGCCTGCTGGCGCTGACGCTGGTGATCTGGATTACGGAATCCCTCAAGCAGATGGACCTGCTCACCGGCAAGGGCCAGACGCTGTGGGTGTTCTTCACCGTCACCGCGCTGTCCTTGCCTGCGCTGATCACCGTGATCGCCCCGGTCGCTTTGTTCATTGGCACCACTTACGCCCTCAACAAGCTCAATGGCGATAGCGAGCTGATCGTGATGAGCGCCGCAGGCGTGTCGCCGGGCCGGCTGCTGCGGCCCTTCGCCGTCGCGGCGCTGGCGGTGGCGCTGGTCACCGGCTGGATGACCATCTGGCTGATGCCCAACAGCTTCCAGGGCCTGCGCGACATGGTCACCAATATTCGCGCCGATTTCGTCGCCAATATCGTCAAGCCGGGCCAGTTCACGGCGCTGGATAGCGGCGTCACCTTCCATTACCGCGAGCGCGCCGGAAACACCCTGCAGGGCATCTTCTTCCAGGACCGCCGCGAACAGGGCAAAACCTCGATCTATCTCGCCCAGCGTGGCCAGACCGTCGACCTCGACGGCCAGAGCTATCTGGTGCTGGAGAATGGCTCGATCCAGCGTCAGGACGGCGGCAATGGCGACAATTCCATCGTCGCCTTCGACCGCTACGCCATCGACCTCTCCGCTTTCGGCGGCGACGGCGGCGAGGTGGTCTACAAACCGCGCGAACGCTCGACCTTCGATCTGCTCAACCCCAATACCGAGGACGGCTATTACAAAATGCAGGCCGGCCGCTTCCGCGCCGAATTGCATGACCGTTTCGCCGCGCCGCTCTATCCCATCGCCTTCATGCTGATCGCCTTCGCGGCGCTGGGCCAGGCGCGCACCACCCGCCAGGGGCGCGGCTACGCCATGGTCATGGCGCTGATCGGCGTGGTGGCGATCCGCGTGCTCGGCTTCCTGGCCTCGTCGGCGGCCGTGCGCACCCCTGCGGGCGTCGTCGGCATTTACGCGGCGCCGCTGCTTGGTTGCTTTGGAGCCCTGCTGGCCATCTTCTTCGAAGAGCAGGTCAGCCGGCTGACCGACCGGCTCGACGCCCTGCGCGCGCGCCTCGCGGCGCATCTGCCATCACTGCCGCTGCGGCGCGCCTGAGGACTGCCGACGACATGATTATCGGACCAACCCTCGGCCGCTACTTCGCCAAAAACTTCTTCCGCTCGGTGCTGATCGTGTTCGGCACGGTGTTTGCGCTGATCTACACGCTCGACCTCGTTGAGCTGATGCGCCGGGCAGGCGACACGCCTGGCGCCACCACCTCAATCCTGGCGCTGATGGCGCTGTTTCGCACCCCGGCGGTGGCCGAGCAGGTGCTGCCCTTCGCCATTCTGTTCGGCGCCATGGCGACGCTGCTCAACCTCAGCCGCAAGCTCGAACTGGTGATCGCCCGCTCGGCTGGCGTCTCGGCCTGGGAGTTCCTGCAGCCGGTGATCATCGTCGCGCTGGTCATCGGCGTCGTCGCCGTCACCGCCTATAATCCCCTCGCCGCTTTCCTGAAGCAGCAGGCCTCGCAGATCGAGGCCGGGCTGATCACCAAAAGCCAGAAATTCCAGCCCGGCAAGGAGCAGTGGCTGCGCGAGCGCCGGCCCGAGGGCGAGGTGATCATCCGCGCCGACCAGGTGGTGGAAAACTCAACCCGTCTCAACCGGGTGACGTTTTTCAACTTCAAACCCGATGGCTCCTTCCGCGATCGCATCGAGGCGAAGAGCGCAATCCTCGAACATGGTTACTGGACGCTTGACGACGGCAAGGTGATCTCCGCCGGGGCGAGGCCTGAGGATTTCACCACCCGCCGCATCCCCAGCGCGCTCGATGCAGATCAGGTCCGCCAGGCCTTCACGCCGCCGGAAAGTGTGCCTTTATGGGCGCTTCCGCGGATAATCGAGCGCACGCAGAAGGCTGGACTGGACGCCACGCGCTACCAGTTGCAGCTGGATGTTCTTATTGCCAGGCCTATGCTTTTTGTGGCGATGGTGCTGGTGGCGGCATCATTTTCCTTAAGGTTTTTCCGTTTTGGTGGCGTGGCCAAAATGGTGCTCAGTGGCGTCGTCGCCGGCTTCATGCTTTATGTGGCGACACAGCTGATGCAGGATCTCGGCGGCTCGGGAATTTTGGGGACAGCGGTCGCCGCATGGTTCCCGGCAGTGACCGGCGCCCTTCTCGGCGTGCTCGCCCTCCTCTATCAGGAAGATGGCTAGCCGCACGGGGCGCACGCCCCGCAAGGGGACACACATGTGACGCGATCGCCGCCCGGCGATCGTTATGGCGCGAGGCGACAGGGGCAGACGGCGCATGCCGTCGAACCCGGGGCGTCGGGCCACAGGCGGATGAGACGGAACGGCAGTATGAAGTCACGGATCGGCATGGTCGCCCTCAGAGCCATCGCGGCAGTTCTGCTCGTGAGCGCGGCGCCCTGCGTTCTGTCGGCCCAGACCCTCAATGACGCCCTCCAGGCCAAGGCGAACAAGCCGGGCGAGAAGGACAAGCTGCTCGTGGAAGCGGGTGAGCTGGTCTACAACAATGACAAAAACACCGTCTCCGCCGTTGGCGACGTGCATCTGTATTACCAGGGTCGCACCCTGCAGGCTGACCGCGTCACTTATGACCGCGCCAATCGCCGCGTCTTCGCCACCGGCAACGCCCGCATCACTGAAACCGACGGCACGGTGCTCACTGGCGACCAGTTTGAGCTGACCGACGATTTCAAGGACGGGTTCATCGACTCCCTGCGCGTCAAGCGCACCGGCGAGTTTGAAGGCAAGACCGTCACCACCCGCTTCACCTCGCCGCGCGCCGAGCGCACGGCTGGCGAAACCATGGTGTTCGACAAGGGCACCTACACCGCTTGTGAGCCCTGCGCCGACAAGCCCGACCGTCCGCCGCTGTGGCAGGTGCGCGCCGCCAAGATCATCCACAAGAACGAAGAACGGATGATCTATTACGAGGACGCCACGATTGAGTTCGCTGGCATCCCGCTGGCTTATATCCCGTACATGTCGGCCCCCGATCCCACGGTCAGGCGCAAGACCGGCTTCCTGTCACCGCGCTTCGTCGTCACCTCGGCGACCGGCTATGGCGTGGCCGTGCCCTATTTCATCAATATCGCGCCCAATATGGACGTGACATTGACGCCGACCTTCATGACCCGCCAGGGCGTGATGGGCCAGGCCGAATGGCGCCACCGGCTGGAGACCGGCAGCTACAATGTGCGCGCCGCCGGCATTTTCCAGCAGGACGGCGACGCCTTCCTGCCGTCGCCGATCGGACCGCGCGACAAGGACTTCCGTGGCTCGATCGAGAGCGCCGGCCGCTTCTGGATCAATGACAAGTGGCAATATGGCTGGGACGTGGCCATGGTCACGGACAAATGGTTCTTCGACAATTACAAGGTGAAGTCCGAGAGCCTGTCGACCACCTATTTCCGCGAGTCGACCTCAACCGTCTTCCTCACCGGCAAGGGCGACCAGGGCTTCTTCGATCTCAGGGCTTATTATTTCAAGGGCCTGTCCAGCCTCGACTGGCAGAAGCAGCAGCCGGTCGTGCACCCGGTGCTCGACTACAACAAGGCCTTCGACGGCCCATCCTGGCTGGGTGGTCAGGTGACCATCGACGCCAACGTCACCTCGTTGAGCCGCGACCAGGCGTTCTTCCAGCAGACGCCGGACATGCTCAATAACTGGCTCGGCTATTATTCGAACTGCACTGTCTTTGAGAAGGGCCGCTGCATCATGCGCGGCATGGCCGGGACCTATTCGCGCGCCAGCGCTGAGCTGTCGTGGAAGCGCAAATTCATCGACCCGTTTGGCCAGGTCTGGACGCCGTTCGCCTCGGTGCGCGTTGACGGCACGTGGACCCGCGCCGACCTGAATGGCCCGCTGAACCAGCACATCCCGAGCTTCATCGATCCCGATCCGAGCGCGCTTGGCCGCGTCATGCCGGCTGTCGGGCTTGAGTATCGCTACCCATTCGTCGCCGCCACCAATAATGGCGTGCAGCACACCATTGAGCCGATCGCCCAGATCGTCGCCCGCCCCAATGAGGCGCGGATCGGCAAGCTGCCCAATGAGGATTCCCAGAGCCTGGTGTTTGACGACACCAATCTGTTCGAGTGGAACAGATTCTCGGGCTATGACCGGGTTGAAGGCGGCGTGCGCGTCAATTACGGCCTGAAATACGCCATCACCACGGACAGCGGCGCCTATGCCGACGCCCTGTTCGGCCAGTCGGTGCAACTCGCCGGCAAGAACTCCTTTAAGGAGGGCTATCGCGACCCCACCAACACCGGTCTCGACTCAGGCCTCCAGCAGCGCGCCTCCGATTATATCGGCCGCGTGCATTTGCAGCCGAACAGCCGTTTCTCGTTTACTGCGCGTGGCCGCTTTGACCAGGAAAGTTTTGCGCTGAAGCGCATGGAGCTGACGTCGAGCCTCAATCTCGGGGCGCTTTCGGCCAGCCTGACCTATGGCCAGTACGCCGCCCAGCCGCAGCTCGGCTATTCGGTGCGTCGTCAGGGTCTGGCGCCGTCCCTGGTGTACAATGTCACGCCGAACTGGCGCGTGCAGGGCAGCATGCTGTTCGACCTCAGCGCCCAGAAGAACGCCCAGCAGTATTTCCTGAGCAACCCGCTCACCCCCCAGGCCTATGTCAAGGCGCCCTATGGCACGCTGGCCTCGGCCTCGTTCGGCGTGCAGTACCAGGACGAGTGCACCACCTTCGCCGTGGTCTACACCAACTCCTATAACGACCCGACCACCGGCGTGCGCTCCAACAACCAGAGCGTGATGCTGCGGCTTGAGCTGACGACGCTGGGCGCCGTGCAATTGAGCCAGTCGATCGGCAATTCCACGAGCGACGGCGTCTCGCAATGAGTGGGACAGGCGCTGCGGCGGCCGCTGCGCCTGCCGCCGCCGCCCGCGATGCGCACAATGGGCTGTCGCAGGCGCTGTCCGCGCCTCTGGCCATGACCATGGGCGATCCGGCGGGAATCGGGCCCGAGCTGGCTGTCGCCACCTGGTTGCGTCGCCGCGACCTCCCCCCTTTCTTCGTGATCGGCGATGTCGCCGTGATGCGTCGCGCCGCCGCGGCGCGTGGGCTTGGCGTGCGCGTGCTCAGCGCGGCTGCGCAGGCGATGGAGGCTTGTGCCGGCCATGAGCTGCCGGTGTTGGCGGTGGACGCCCCGCCTGCAAAGGGCGTGCCCGGCCAGCCAGACGCAGCCAACGCTCCGGCGGTGATTGCCGCGATCACCGATGCGGTGGCGCTGGCGCGGGCGGGCGAGATTGCGGGCGTCGTCACCTGCCCCATCGCCAAATCCGTGCTGTATGACGCTGGCTTCCGGCATCCTGGTCACACCGAATTTCTCGCCGAGCTTTGCCGCGATGGCGACGCGCCCGCGCCCGTCCCGGTGATGATGCTGTGGTGTGACGAACTGGCCGTCGTGCCGGTGACCATCCACATACCGCTGGCCGACGTTCCCAGGCGACTGACCACCGAATTGATCATCGACACCGCGCAGATCGTCGCCGATGATTTGCGTCGTCGCTTCGGCATTGAGCAGCCGCGCCTCGCGCTCGCCGGGCTCAACCCCCATGCCGGCGAAGGCGGCGCCCTGGGGCTGGAGGATGCGGCGATCATCGCGCCAGCAGTGGCGGAGCTGATGAGGCGCGGCGTGTCTGCGCGCGGGCCCCTCCCTGCCGACACCATGTTCCACGCCCGGGCCCGCCCCAGCTATGACGCAGCGCTGTGCATGTATCACGACCAGGCGCTGATCCCGATCAAGACCATTGCCTTCGATGAAGGCGTCAACGTCACCCTTGGCCTGCCGATCGTCCGCACCTCGCCGGACCATGGCACGGCCTTCGATATCGCCGGCACGGGCGTCGCCCGCCCCGACAGCCTGATCGCCGCCGTGCGGCTCGCCGGGCGCCTCGCCATGGCTGACAGAAACAGCACCCGATGATTGATGACCTGCCCCCGCTGCGCGACGTCGTCGCCGCCCATGGCCTCGAGCCGAAAAAGTCGCTCGGCCAGAATTTTCTGTTCGACCTCAATCTGACCGCCAAGATCGCCCGCTCCTCTGGCCCGCTCGAGGGCGTCACGGTGATCGAGGTTGGCCCGGGACCCGGCGGGCTCACCCGTGCCCTGCTTGCTGGCGGCGCCCGCGAGGTCATCGCCATTGAGCGCGACGCCCGCTGCCTGCCAGCGCTGGAGCAGATCGCCGCCCGCTATCCCGGGCGGCTGCGCGTCATCAACGCCGACGCCCTCAAGGTGGATTTCGCTGAACTGGCGGGGCCCGACGCGGGCCCGGTGCGCATCGTCGCCAATCTGCCCTACAATGTCGGCACCGCCTTGCTAATCGGCTGGATCACCACGGATGCGTGGCCGCCGGCGTGGGAATCGCTGACGCTGATGTTCCAGCGCGAGGTGGCCGAGCGCATTATCGCCGACCCATCCATGCCCAATGATTACGGCCGGCTTGGCGTGTTGTGCGGCTGGCGCACCGAGGCGCGCATCCTGTTCGATGTGCCGCCGTCGGCGTTCACACCGCCGCCGAAGGTGATGTCGTCGATCGTCCGCATCACGCCGCGCATAGCGCCTGAGCCGTGCCGGCTGGCGGCGCTGGAGGCCGTCACCCACGCCGCCTTCGGCCAGCGCCGGAAAATGCTGCGCCAGAGCCTGAAGGGCGCTGTCAGCGACCCCATCACCTTGCTCGCCCGTGTCGGCATCGAGCAGACCGCCCGCGCCGAAACCATCCCGGTCGCCGGCTTCGTCCGCCTCGCCAATGAGCGCGACGCCATGCTGGCCGAGGCAAGCGGCGGCTGACCCACCAGCGGCGCTGGCACCTTGCAGTTCACCGATGCGTCAGCGGAGTCGCAACCTCGTTTGAGGCGACGCTGGCAGTCAGTGTCCGCCACATGGGCGCGCTGCCTGGCGATTCACCCCACAAAAAAGGCGCGCCAGCCGGGCGCGCCCTGTGTCATATAGTCGGTGTTGAGGCTCAGTCAGCCCCGGGCAGCGGTCCCTGCATCAGGCCGTCGATGAACGGCGCAAGCCCGGTCTGGCGGCGGCGCTTGAGGCGCTCGGCGGCGATGATCGCCAGCAGCGCATTATAGCTGGCGTCGAGATCTTCATTGATCAGCACATAATCATAGGCTTCCCAGCGCGCGATCTCGTCACGCGCCGCCTTGAGCCGCGCGTCGATCACCTCTGGCGCATCCTCAGCGCGGCGCACCAGGCGATTGCGCAGCTCGGCCATGGATGGCGGCAGGATGAAGACCGTGACCACATCGTCCTTCATCTTGTCGACGACCTGCAGCGTGCCCTGCCAGTCGATGTCGAACACCAGATCATGGCCGGAGCTGAGGGTCTTCTCCACGGAGGCGCGCGGCGTGCCGTAGAAATTGCCATGCACCTCGGCCCATTCGAGAAAGCCGTCGCGGTCGCGCAATTGCTCGAAGCCCTCACGGTCCATGAAAGCGTAGTGGACCTGATCGATCTCTGATGGCCGCTTCTGCCGCGTCGTCGCCGACACCGACAGGCGCAGATCGAGGCTCTGGTTCTGCGACAGCAGCCGGGTCAGCGTCGATTTGCCGGCCCCGGAGGGCGACGACAGGATCAGGATGAAGCCGCGGCGGGCGCCAGGGGCGTCAGGAATATTGGCTTTCATACGGGTCACTCGACGTTCTGAACCTGCTCACGGAACTGCTCGACCACGGTCTTCAGGTCGAGCCCGATGGCGGAGAGGCTGGCGTCATTGGCCTTGGCGCACAAAGTGTTGGCCTCGCGCGACAGCTCCTGGGCGAGAAAATCCAGCCGACGCCCCACGGCGCCGCCCTCATCGAGCAGCGCCGTCACCGCGTCGCCATGGGCGCGCAGCCGGTCGAGCTCTTCGCGGATATCGGCGCGGCTGGCCAGCAACACCGCCTCCTGATGCAACCGTTGCGGATCGAGGCTGCCCGGAGCGCCAGTCAGCAAAGCGATCTGCTGTTCGATGCGGGCGCGAATGGCCTCGGGCCGCCGCGCCGGGGCCGCTTCGGCCAGCGCAGTTAGCTCGGCGATGCGGCTGATCTGGCCGCGCAGCACGCCTTCCAGCACCGCGCCTTCCGCCGCACGGGCCGCGACCATGGCGGCGACCATGGCCTCCGCGGACGCCTCGATGGCGCTGAACACCGCCTCATCGGGGCGCGTGTCGGCCTCGACGCTCTCGACCACGCCGCGCACGCCGAGCACCGCGTCCATGGTCAGCGGCGCGACGTCATCAGGGCGCTCGAGCGAACGGAACGCCTCCAGCACCATGCGGGCCACCTCGAGATTGACCCGCACGGTCGGAGCGGCGCTGAGGCTTGTGACATTGAGCGACACGTGACAGGCGCCGCGGCGCACCGCGGCGGTGATGGCCTTGCGCGCCGCCTCGCCGCACCGGTCATAACCAACCGGCGTGCGCATGCGGATGTCGAGGCTGCGCCCGTTGACGCTGCGCACCTCCCACGCCCATGACAGCACGCCATGGACGCCCTCGGCGCGCGCGAAACCGGTCATGCTTGAGATCGCCATTGGCCAGTACGCCCCTTCTGTCACAGCTTAAAAACACGGGCCGCGCCATGGCGATGGCGCGGCCGAAACCTTCTGAACCTGGGATCAGGACCGATGACCCGATCGCGGCGCATGGCTGGTCGAGCCCGCGCCAGTTGCCGGCGCGGCGCCTGATCAGCGCACTTTTGGCACAGTCTGCGGCGAGTTCAAATCCCAGGTCTTGTTGCGCAAGGGATCAAGGTTGGTGCCCTCTGAAGCGTCGAACGCCCGTGGACGCGCCCCAGGGGCCGCAGGCGCGATCCCGCCCTGACCAGGCGCGGGCTGCTGCTCCGCACCCGCCTGGCCCGGCACAGCGGGGGCTTCGCCAGACGGCTGACCATTGCTCTGACCTTGAGCCGGGGCTTCAGCTCCGGAGGCGACGGGCTGCTGGTTCCGCCGCTCCGCCTCCATCTGGCGCAGACGCGACACGCCGCGATTATGCTGGTCGAGGGTTTCCGAGAAGGTGTGGCCGCCCGTGCCATCGGCGACGAAATATAGATCGCGGGTGCGCGAGGGATTGGCCACCGCTTCAAGCGCCGCCCGGCCTGGATTGGCGATCGGGCCCGGCGGCAGACCGTTGATGGTGTAGGTGTTATAGGGCGTCGGCGTGGTGATGTCGGCGCGTGAGATCGGCCGGCCCAACGTGCCCTTGCCGCCGGCGATGCCATAGACAATGGTCGGATCAGACTGCAGCCGCATGCCCTTCTGCAGCCGGTTGACGAAGACGCCGGCGACGCGGGTGCGCTCATCGGCGCGGCCGGTCTCTTTCTCGACGATCGAGGCCAGCGTCACCAGCTCCTGCGGCGTCTTCACCGGCAGATCAGCCACGCGTCGGCCCCAGACCTCGGCGATGACGCGCTTGCTGTCCTGGGTCATACGATCCAGCAGCTGCTGGCGCGAGGCGCCGCGCGAGATCTTGTAGGTCTCCGGCAGCAGCGTGCCCTCTGGCGGCGTCTCCGTCACCTCGCCGGTGAGCAGATCCGACTCACGCAAGCGGGCGACAATCTGTTCGCTGGTCAGCCCTTCCGGCACGGTCAGATTGTGCAGCACGGTCTTGCCGCTGACCAGGGTCTCCATGACGTCGCGCAGGCTCGAGCCCTTCTTGAACAGATACTCACCTGCCTTCACGTCATCATTGGCGCCGGAGACATAGACGCCGGCTAAAAACAGCGTCGGCTGTGAAATCACCCCCTCGCGCTGCAGCGCATCGGCCACGGTGCGGGCGCCGCCCCGGACGATCACCACCTTGTCGGCCACCAATGGGCCGGGCGCGTTGAACTCGCTGCGCAGCACATAGGCGCCGCCGCCGATGGCCGCCGCGCCGATCAGGATAGCGGTGAGGAAATTGCTCATGGAATTGACGAACCCGCCCCGCTCGCGGCGTTTGCGCGGCGGCGGCGGCGGCACAGCTTCGGGCTTGATCGCGTCGCTCGGGCTCTTCAGCGAACGCACCCGCGCGCCTTTTTCAGCGGGCGGCGGCGTTTTGCCGATGGACGTCCTGTTGTCGTTCATGCCTCATCCATTCAAAGCCACGTCCACAACGCCAGGCGCTGTCGTCGTGTGGCGCCGGGACCCGCGACACTGCGCGCTACGACGTTGCGTCAATCAAGCTGCGCCGTGCGGCCAGCACGCAGACAGCGCGACAGAGGGCGCAAAACCATTGGGGCGACACGCAGCGGGGCCTGGCCTCGATCAGCGATCACAGCCTTCGCGAATGGCAGGTCGCCACCGGCGCCATCTGGCCCCATCGCCAGCAGGGATCGTCCAGGCGGCGACACTGTCGCCGACGTCAGCCCGAGCCGCAAGACGCCATCCACAGCTCTACGCCATCCACAGCTCTGCAGAGCGCCTGGCGCAAAGCCGGCAGTGGCGACGCCAACGGCTCGCGGCAAGCCAACCTGGGGCCTGGTTTGCTCCAGTCGCTTGCCCAAGCCGCTTGCCCCAGTCGCTTGCTTCAGTCGCTTGCCCCCTCCGCTGCCGCCGCGACGCCCGGAACACGCCGACGGAGAATCTGCCAGCGCAAGCACCATTTGGGATGACAGGGAAATGCGCCAAAATCTGGTCAGCGCGGCGTTCCGAGGGGCCGACATCCGATCATTGCAGCGCGCAGCCGCCGACGGCCGGTGCGTGCGGAGCCCGGGACGTCAACTCCCGATGAGAGCGGCGCCTGAGGCACCGATTCCTGGTGGCCCCGGCGCCTGAGGCGCCAGTTCCTGGTGGCCGCGGCGCCTGAAGCGCCGCCTGCTGATGAGCGCGGCGCCCAAGGCGCCGCTTGGCTCAGGCGTCGTGGCGGGCGAAAATCACTGACGCGTTGGTGCCGCCGAAACCAAAGGAGTTCGACAGCGCCACATTGATCGCGCGCTTGCGGGCCGTGTGCGGGGTCAGGTCAATCGCCGTCTCAACCGACGGATTGTCGAGGTTGAGGGTCGGCGGCACGATCTGGTCACGGATGGCCAGCAGCGCGAAGATCGACTCAACCGCGCCAGCGGCGCCGAGCAGATGGCCAATCGACGATTTGGTCGAGGACATCGAGATGCTGCCAGCGTGGTCGCCGACGAGGCGTTCGACCGCCCGCAGCTCGATCTCGTCGCCGAGCGGCGTCGAGGTGCCGTGGGCGTTGACGTAATCGATGTCCGCCACCTGGATGCCGGCGCGCTTCAGCGCCGCCCGCATGCAGCGATAGGCGCCGTCGCCGTCTTCCGACGGTGAGGTGATGTGGTGCGCGTCGCCGGAGAGGCCATAGCCAATGACTTCGCCATAGATGCGGGCGCCGCGCGCCTTGGCATGCTCCAGCTCTTCCAGCACGACGATGCCAGCGCCCTCGCCCATGACGAAGCCGTCACGGTCCTTGTCATAGGGACGCGAGGCGCGGGTCGGATCGTCGTTAAAACCGGTGGACAGCGCCCGGCAGGCGGCGAAGCCAGCCAGCGACAGGCGGTTGATTGGTGATTCCGTGCCGCCGGCCACCATCACATCGGCGTCGCCCAGCGCCACCAGACGGGCGGCGTCGCCAATGGCGTGCGCGCCGGTCGAGCAGGCGGTGACCACCGAATGATTGGGGCCCTTGAGGCCGTGGGCGATCGAGACATAGCCCGAAGCCAGATTGATCAGCCGGCCCGGAATGAAGAACGGCGACAGCCGGCGCGGCCCCTTCTCGTTGAGAATGGTCGCGGCTTCATAAATGCCGCCGACGCCGCCAATGCCGGAGCCAATCAGCACGCCGGTGGCGTTCTGGTCGTCGGGGGTTTCAGGCTTCCAGCCTGCGTCGGTCAGCGCCTGCTGCGCCGCCGCCATGGCGTAAATGATGAACGGATCGACCTTGCGCTGGTCTTTCGGGTCCATCCACTGGTCGGGATTGAACGTGCCGTCAGCGCCGTCGCCGACCGGAATCTGGCAGGCGATGCGACAGGCGATGTCAGAGACGTCGAACGCTGTAATGGCCCGGGCGCCGCTCTTGCCGGCGAGCACGTTGCTCCAGGTGGACTCAACATCGCCGCCCAGCGGCGTAACCATGCCAAGACCCGTGACGACCACCCGTCTCATTGTCATGCGCATCCAACCCCATACATCGCTTCAAGCCATCCAGTCATGCTTCGAGGGCCGCAAGGCCCCCGAAACAAATGGCTCCTCCCATGTCCGGTCGCTCGGGCGTCCCGGACAGAAAGTTCACCCAGTTCTGATGACGAAGAAACGCTGGCTCAGCCGGCGTTCTTCTCCAGGAACTTCACGGCGTCGCCGACCGTCACGATGGTCTCGGCGGCGTCGTCCGGGATTTCAACGTTGAACTCTTCTTCAAACGCCATGACCAGTTCGACCGTGTCGAGACTGTCAGCGCCGAGGTCGTCAATGAAATTGGCGTTGTCGACGACCTTGTCGGCTTCCACGCCCAGATGCTCAACAACGATCTTCTTAACGCGTTCAGCGATGTCACTCATCGTTCGGTCCTCGTTTCATTGTCTAAATGGCGTACGGCCGCCCGATGTCCGAGTGGCGTGCTTCAGGAGCCTCGGCCGCTGGCGCCCGTTAATCGTCGGAACAGTCCCGTCCGTCAAGGCGCGTTGTCCGTCGCTACTGCAAGCCTGCTTTTGCCCCCGCCGTCAAGAGCGGGGCTGGCTGGCGGGCTCTGGTAACACAAGGAAAACGCCGATGCGAGCGGCTCATCGCCCGCGAGACGCATGCACACATGTGCGCGTGTAGCCGCAAATGCGGACAGGTCAGGCGGCCTGACATCGGCGCCGGCGGCGCGATTCGCCCGCCGGACCGACGCTGGCATCCCCCCAGTTCATTGCCTCAGATCATCGCCATGCCGCCGTTGACGTGCAGCGTCTGGCCGGTGACGTAAGCGGCCTCAGTCGAGGCGAGATAGACGGCGGCTGCGGCGACATCGCCGCCCTCGCCCAACCGCCCTGCCGGCACATTGGTGAGGATCGCCTCTTTCTGCTTGTCGTTGAGGGCGTCGGTCATCGGCGAGGTGATGAAGCCCGGCGCGATAACATTGACGGTAATATTGCGGCTGGCGACCTCGGCGGCCAGCGCCTTGGTCATGCCGACGAGACCCGCCTTGGAGGCGGCGTAATTGCCCTGGCCCGGGTTGCCGGTGGTCCCAACCACCGAGCCGATATTGATGATGCGGCCATAGCGGCGACGCATCATGCCCTTGGTGGCGGCGCGCATCAGCCGGAACGAGGCGGTGAGATTGACGGCGAGCACCTGATCCCACTCGTCGTCCTTCATGCGCATGAACAGATTGTCCCGCGTCACGCCGGCATTGTTGACCAGAATATCGAGGCCGCCCATGGCCGCCTCGGCGGCGGGAATCAGCGCTTCCACCGATTCGGCGCTCGACAGGTCAGCCGGAACCACATGGGCGCGCGCCCCGAGGTCTGCCGCCAGCGCCTCCAGCGCCTCGCGGCGGGTGCCAGACAGCGCCACATCGGCGCCCTGGGCGTGCAGGGCGCGGGCGATCGCGCCGCCAATGCCGCCGCTGGCGCCAGTCACCAGGGCCTTGCGGCCGCTCAGATCAAACATGCTGGTTTCCCCTGAAGCATGGACTGATCCGCCCCATCGACGGATCAGTGAGAAATCGGACGCCGCGGCGCGGCCGGGACGTTGGCGCAGCGCCGGCGCGTCCCGCCGCCACGGCGGCTGGGCTTACTGGCGGGCCGCCACGAAGGCTGCGACGTCATCCGCCGTGCCGACGGCGACGCCCTTGCCATTGCTGGCGATTCGCTTGACGAGGCCGGTCAGAACCTTGCCAGCGCCAATCTCATAGAAGGTCTCGACGCCCTGGGCGGCCATGAAGCCGACGCACTCGCGCCAGCGCACGGTGCCGGTGACCTGCTTCACGAGATTGGCGCGAATCGCCTCCGGATCAGAGCCGGCTTCCGCCGTGACATTGGCGACCAGCGGGGCCAATGGGGCCACGACCGTGACCTTTGCCAGGGCTTCGGCCATGGCGTCGGCGGCAGGCTGCATCAGCGCGCAATGGAAGGGCGCCGACACCGGCAGCAGCATGGCGCGCTTGGCGCCGCGGGCTTGGGCGATCGGCAGGGCGCGTTCCACCGCCGCTTTGGCGCCGGAGATCACCACCTGACCGCCGCCATTGTCATTGGCCGCCGAGCACACCTCGCCCTGGGCCGCCTCGCGAGCCACGGCGTCGGCCTCGTCGAACTCAAGGCCGATCAACGCCGCCATGGCGCCCTGGCCCACGGGCACGGCCTGCTGCATGGCGTCGCCGCGAATGCGCAGAAGGCGCGCCGTATCGCCCAGCGTGAGGCTGCGCGCGGCGGCCAGCGCGGAATATTCACCTAGCGAATGGCCAGCGACAAAGGACGCCTCAGCGGCGAGATCGAGGCCAGCCTCGGCCTCAAGGGCGCGGATCACCGCCATGCTCACCGCCATCAGCGCCGGCTGGGCGTTGGCGGTCAGCGTCAGCTCATCGGCCGGCCCTTCCCACATCAGCTTCGACAGATGCTGGCCGAGCGCGTCATCGACCTCGGCGAAAACCTCACGCGAGACGGCGAAATTGTCGGCGAGCGACTTGCCCATGCCGACGGCCTGGCTGCCCTGCCCCGGGAAGGTGAACGCTGGTTTCATGGTCATTCCATCTTGTGCTGCGTCGGTGTGGCGGGGGGCGTTGCGCCCACCATTACCCGTGAAGGCGCCACGTGTTAGCGCCACATATTGGCGCAATCTCATCCAGACGCTATGATAAGTTGATTTTCGGCTGTCGCGGCCAGTGGCGCCGCCCCGGCTGGCTGTCAAGTCAACCGGTGGCTGACCATCCGGAAAGCTTGCGTCGTCGGGCGCCAGCGTGTATCTGGACGTGATTCCGCACCATTCAGATCCTTTGAAGGGAGCCCTTAATGGCTCGCGTCACTGTCGAAGACTGCATCGACAAGGTAAATAACCGTTTCGAACTGGTCCTGCTCGCCGGCTACCGCGCGCGCATGATCTCGTCCGGATCGCCGCTGACCATCGAGCGCGACCGTGACAAAAATCCGGTCGTGGCGCTGCGCGAGATCGCTGATGAGACGATCTCTGTGGATGACCTTAAGGAAGATCTGATCCACTCCATGCAAAAGCATGTGGAAGTGGACGAGCCGGAAGAGGACGCCGTGCCGAGCCGCGCCTCGATCGGCTCCTCGGTCAGCGCCCGCAGCGACGACGATCTGCAGGAATTCGATCGCATGAGCGAGGAAGACCTGCTGCGCGGTCTCGACGGCCTGGTGCCGCCGGCCCAGACCGACGACGACGAGGGCTGATCGGCGCGCCGACTGACGTCGGCGGCGCATCTCGCCTCGCGGCACATTTTGCGAAAAGCCTGGCCTTGCGGCCGGGCTTTTTTGCGTTTGGCGAAAGGCTTTGGGCGGACATGGGCCAGGCCGCGAGGGCTGGGAGAACGCCCCCTCCAGGATGCCCGACCGCCCCGACCTGCGCCGGTTTTCGCGCCGGCTTTGCGCTGGCTTTGCGCGATCGCCCGCTGGTTCTCGCCACACATTTGCCTGTGCTGCCGCAGCAACCTCCACATGGCCGTCGCATTTTGGTGACATTCGACACGTTTTTGTGGCCGGGGACCAGCCAGGTGATTAACCTTTAAACAGTCTGATCTATGAGGGATTGACCAGCGCCTTGACGCGCGTCCGCTGCAGCACCGGCCCGTGATCCGCCATCTCCGGGCGTCGTTGCGTCAGCAGCGGCTGCATCGCGGGGCGCGCAGACGACAACATGCGGTGGCGATGGGCGGGCTACGGGGCGCCCCAGGCTACGGGCGGACCAGGTGCGCGACAGTGGCGAAGCAGACAGGCACAGACAATGACGCGCGGCGCAGGCCGCAGACGCCCGACGACCGCCACAAGCCAGCCGCCGGCCTGCCAGGCGATGGCCCCGCGCAGGCCAATGGGCCAGTAACCGGAGTAGCCGGCCAGCCCGCGGACAAGACCGCTGGCAAGTCGGCTGGCGAGTCTGCTGATAAGCCGGCTGGCAAGAAGCATGCGGATGAGAAGGCGTCTGGCCGCCATGCTGGCGTGAAGACCGACGCCGCCCCGCCAGTTGACGCCGCCCCACCCGCCGCGCTGCCCGCCGCTCTCGCCCCGCAACCAGAGGCCGCGCCCGCGCCGCCGCGTCCGGCGCGCAAGCCCTTCATGCGTCAGTATGAGCTGGTGGAGCGGGTCAAGAGCTATGACCCGCAGGCTGATGAAGCGCTGCTTGACCGCGCCTATGTCTACGCCATGCGCGCCCATGGCAGCCAGGTCCGCGCTTCTGGCGATCCCTATTTCAACCATCCGCTCGCCGTCGCCGCCATTCTTTGCGACATGAAGCTGGATGACGCGACCATTGTCGCCGCCATCCTGCACGACGTCATCGAGGACACAGACGCCACCCGCGAGGAGATCGACCGGCTGTTTGGCCCGGAGATTGGGGCCCTGGTCGACGGCCTGACCAAGATCAAGAAGCTCGATTTCGTGTCGCGCAAGGCGCAGCAGGGCGAGAATTTCCGCAAGCTGCTGCTGGCCATCGCCGCCGATGTGCGCGTGTTGCTGGTCAAGCTCGCCGACCGGCTGCACAACATGCGGACGCTGGAATTCGTGCCGCCGCACAAGCGCCAGCGCATCGCCCAGGAGACCCTCGACATCTATGCGCCGCTGGCTGGCCGCATGGGTATCCAGGAAATGCGCCAGGAGCTGGAGGAGCTGTCGTTCCACCACCTCAATGGCGAGGCGCAACAGACCATCACCCGCCGGCTTGAGGAGATGGTCGGTCGCAATGGCGCGCTGATCCAGCAGATTGAAGGCGATTTGCGCGACCGGCTGGCGGCCGAGGGGGTGGAGGCCACGGTCAAGGGCCGGGCCAAGAGCCCCTATTCCATCTTCCGCAAGATGGAGCGCAAATCAGTCGGCTTCGAACAATTGTCCGACATCTTCGGCTTTCGCGTCATCGTCAATTCGGTGTCCGACTGTTACCGGGCGCTTGGCGTGGTGCAGACCACCTGGCCAATGGTGCCAGGGCGCTACAAGGACTACATCTCGACGCCGAAGCAGAATGACTACCGCTCGATTCACACCACGGTGGTCGGCCCCGGCCACCAGCGCGTCGAGCTGCAGATTCGCACCGCCGAGATGGATAGCGTCGCCGAGCTCGGCATCGCCGCCCACGCCCTGTACAAGGAGGGCATCGACAGCACCGGGGCCCTCGCCTCGGAAAGCCGCGCCTATCGCTGGCTGAAGCGCACTGTCGATCTGCTGGCCGAAGGCGACAGCCCGGAGGAGTTCCTCGAACATACACGGCTGGAGCTGTTCCACGACCAGGTGTTCTGCTTCACCCCCAAGGGTCGCCTGATCGCCCTGCCGCGCGGCGCAACGCCGATCGATTTCGCTTACGCCGTGCACACCGACGTGGGCGACAGCGCCGTCGGCGTGAAGATCAATGGCCGGGTGGCGCCGCTGCTGTCGGAATTGCAGAACGGCGATGAGGTCGACATCGTCCGCGCCAATGGCCAGACGCCGCCAGCGGCGTGGGAGAGCCTTGTCGTCACCGGCAAGGCCCGCGCCGCCATCCGCCGCGCCTCGCGCAGCGCCGTGCGCAAGCAATACGCCGGCCTCGGTCACCAGATCCTTGAGCGGGCGTTTGAACGCGCCGGCAAGGCGTTTGACGACGACAAGCTGCGCGCCGCCTTGCCCCGCCTCGCCCGCCCTTCCGTAGAGGATGCGCTGGCGGCGGTCGGTCGCGGCGAGATCTATTCTGGCGATGTGGTCAAGGCGATCTATCCCGACTACCAGGACGACAGCCGCGTCTCGCCTGACGCGCCGTCGATGGCGGGCTGGTTCGATCTCAAATCCGACAGCACCGTGAAGCTGCAGCTGCCGGTGGGCGGTGAAAATCCCCAGGCGCTGCCGATCCGCGGAGCCGGCAAGGATCTGCCGGTGCGCTTCGCCCCTGGCGGCGGCGCCGTGCCCGGCGACCGCATTATCGGCATTTTCACCCCCGGCGAAGGCGTCACCATCTATCCGATCCAGTCGCCGGCTCTTGCTGACTTCGAGAACGAACCAGAGCGCTGGATCGACGTGCGCTGGGATACCGAGACGCGCTATCGCCAGCGCTATCCGGCCCGCATCCGCATGAAGTCGATCAACGAGCCAGGCAGCCTCGCGCAGATCACCCAGGTGATCGCCGACCACGATGGCAACATCGACAATGTCGCCATGGTGCGCCCGACGGCGGACTTCACCAATGTCACGGTTGATTTGTCGGTGTGGGACCTTAAACACCTCAACAACATCATCGCCGAGCTGCGCGCCAAGCGCGTCGTCACCAATGTCGAGCGCGTCACCGAGTGACGCGGCAGCCGCCAACAGGTGCAAGGTCCATGAACCAGGAAGAAACTCTCGCGGAATTCCGCGACGCCGGCGCCCTGCTTGAGGGTCACTTCATTCTGTCATCGGGGCTGCGCAGCCCGATGTTCATCCAGAAAATGTTTATCTTCCAGGATCCGGCCCGCACCGAGAAAGTCTGCCGCGCCCTGGCGCAGAAGGCTGAAGCGGCGTTCGGCAAGATCGACGTGGTGGTGTCGCCTGCCGTCGGCGGCATCGTGCCGGGCTATGAGACCGCCCGGCATCTCGGCGCCAAGGCGATCTTCGTTGAGCGCGTTGAGGGCCAGTTCGAACTGCGTCGCGGCTTTGAGATCCCTGAGAACGCCCGCGTGCTGATGGTCGAGGACATCATCACCACCGGCCTGTCGTCGCGCGAGTGCCTCGCCGCCATCGCCCGCTATTCGGCCAATGTGGTGGGCGCAGCCTGCCTGATCGACCGCTCCGGCGGCAAGGTCGACATCGGCGCGCCGCTGGTGTCGCTGGCCGCCTTCGAGGTCCCCGCCTATCCGGCTGACCAGCTGCCGCCCGAGCTGGCCGCCCTGCCCGCCATCAAGCCCGGCAGCCGTGGCCTGAAGGCCTGATGCCCCAACCCGATGGGCATGACGTCATCGGCTTTCGGTGAAGCCCGTGCGGCGCCTGAGCATGTCAGGATGTGGATGCGACACATGCTTCGCATCCTGCTCTGAGCCGTCGCCGACCATATCGACCGCCGCCCACGCGTCATGGCGGCGGTTGCGCGCCGGTGCATCGTCAGCTGACGTTGCGGCGCCTCCCTGCTCCTCCCGTCCTGTGCAAGCCCGTGATCCGCGCCCGCAAGCTGCGCGCAACAGCGCAGCGCGCGGGCTCAAGTGGCGCGGAACATATGCGCCTCCGGGCAATCTGCGCGTGGCGCTGCAGTCCCGTGCAGGGTATGGCGCGCGCAGCGCCAGTGTAAACGCCTGTTGTCGTACCCTTGTGTTTCCGCTAATGCTTGAAGCAACAGTAGCCGCATATTCCGCGATTTGATTTCCCTACAGGCGCTCCTGCCTGCACAATATTTTGAGGCGCCATGAGCAACCGTGATCGCATCGCCCTGTTTATTGATGGCGCCAATTTGCACGCCACCGCCCGCAACCTTGGTTTCGAAATCGACTACAAGCGTTTGTTGAAGGAATTCAATGCGCAAGGCACACTTGTGCGCGCCTATTACTATACGGCGATGATCGACGACCAGGAATATTCTTCGCTGCGCCCGCTGGTTGACTGGCTCGACTACAACGGTTTTCGCGTCGTCACCAAGCCGGCCAAGGAATTCATCGACTCCACGGGCCGCCGCAAGGTGAAGGGCAATATGGACATCGAGCTGGCGATCGACGCCCTCGACATGGCCCCTTATCTCGACCGCGTCGTGCTGTTCTCCGGCGATG
Organism: Camelimonas sp. FR25; assembly: GCF_059740505.1. NCBI lineage: Bacteria > Pseudomonadati > Pseudomonadota > Alphaproteobacteria > Hyphomicrobiales > Chelatococcaceae > Camelimonas > Camelimonas sp. FR25. The sequence goes on from NZ_JCAWFG010000017.1 coordinate 175,190, forward strand.
GCGACTTCCGTTCGCTGGTCAACGCGCTGCAGCGCCGTGGCCTGCGCGTCACCGTGGTGTCGTCCATCGTCACCCAGCCGCCGATGGTCGCCGACGAACTGCGCCGCCAGGCTGACGAATTCGTCGATCTGGCCAATCTCGCCGCCCGGGTCGGCCGCGAGGCCTCCGAGCGTCCGCCACGCGGCGACCGCTTCGAGCGCCCCACCGAAGAGCGCCCACGCAACCTGCAAGCGCGCTATGGCATCCGCCAGGCCGGTGAAGAAGAAGTCGACAGCTGAACGCCCGAAGCTGAGGTCCAGCCTGGCGCCTGATCGGCGCCTATCAGGCTGGCATGTTTGAGGCAGATCGCGCCTGCGCAGCCATCCCACTGCCAGCCACTGCCGCCGGCCGCTGCCGCCAGCCACTGCGCCAGCCACTGCCGCCTCAGGCGAACATCGCCTGCCAGCTGGTCGTCTCAGCGCCACTGGCCAGCCGCGCAAGCGAGCGCACGCCACACCTCCAGCGTCGACATGGTCGGGCTTGACCCGACCATCCACGTCTCACCCAAGCTCAGCTTGCAACGCCCGCCTGTCGCCAGCCCACAATCCCACTCCCTCATGCAACCCGCTGCCGAAACAACAAAGCCGCCCCTCGCAGGGCGGCTTACGTTTTCGGCATCCCGCATCGACACCAGTGACCAGCGATCCGACCCGTCACAACACGGCGTCACATCACCCCTTGTCGCGCAAAATTCGCGACTTCTCGCGATCCCACTCGCGCTTCTTCACGGCCTCGCGCTTGTCGGCGGCGTTCTTGCCGCGCGCCATGGCCAGCTCGACCTTGGCCATGCCCTTCTCGTTAAAATACACCCGCAACGGCACGATGGTGTAGCCGTCGCGCTGCACGCCGCCGATCATCTTGCTGATCTGGCGGGCATGCAGCAGAAGACGGCGTGGCCGCTTCGGCTCGTGGTTGAAGCGATTGGCCTGCAGATATTCGGGAATGTAAGCGTTGAAGAGGAACAGCTCGTTGCCAGACGGGCCGGCATAGGACTCGCCGATGGTCGCCTTGCCCGTGCGCAGCGACTTGACCTCGGTGCCGGTCAAGGCGATGCCGGCCTCCACGGTCTCGAGGATCGCGTAGTTAAAGCGGGCCTTGCGGTTGTCAGCGACGACCTTTTTGTTGTCCTCTTTCTTCGCCGCCATGCTCAGGCGTTCTCCACGAGGCCCGCATGCGCCATGGCGGCGCGCACCGTGGCGCGACCAGCCTCTGACATCGGGACGATTGGCAGGCGGACATGTTCGCCCATGCGGCCCAGTTCGGCCAGCGCAAACTTGGCCGGCGCCGGGCTGGGCTCGCAGAACAGATGCATGTTGAGCGGCATCAGGCGGTCATTCAGCGCGAGGGCCTGGGCATAGTCGCCCGCCAGACACGCCTTCTGGAAGGCGCTGTACAGGGCCGGCGCCACATTCGACGTCACCGAGATGCAGCCATGGCCGCCATGGGCCATGAAGCCGAGGCAGGTGCCGTCTTCGCCGGACAGCTGGATGAAGTCCTCACCGAGCGCCAGCCGCTGCATCGAGATGCGGGTGATGTTGGCGGTGGCGTCCTTGACGCCGACGATATTCTTCAGCTCATACAGACGCTTCATGGTGTCGATCGACATGTCGATGATCGAGCGGCCAGGAATGTTGTAGATGAAAATCGGAATGCCGATGGCGTCGTTGATCGCCTTGAAATGCTGGTACAGGCCCTCCTGCGAGGGCTTGTTGTAATAGGGCGTCACCACCAGCACGGCGTCCGCGCCCGCCTGCTCGGCGTGCTGGGCCAGCTCAATGGCCTCGCGGGTGTTGTTTGAGCCAGCACCCGCCATGACAGGCGCCCGCCCGGCCGCCTCCTTGATGCACCACTCGACCACCTGGCGATGCTCGTCATGGGACAACGTCGGGCTCTCGCCCGTGGTGCCGACCGGCACAAGGCCGTGGATGCCATTGGCGATCTGCCAGTCAACGTGCGCGCGGAAGGCCCCTTCATCGAGCTCCCCATCGGCGCCGAACGGCGTCACGAGGGCGGTGAAAGCTCCCTTGAAGATGGTGTGCGTTGTCATGAAAGTTCCTGGACTGTGACGCCGCAAGGCGGGGGACCGCCAGCTCGTTGAACGGGAGGAGCGTGGCTGCAGCAAGGCGACCAGGCGCTCCTGATCCTGATATTCCGCCAAAACAGCGGCGCGCCGCACGCCGCCGTTGTCATCAACCTGGCCGCCCCAGCGCCGCCGCCAACCTGTCGCCAGCCTGTCGACGGGCCAGCGCGACCGGCCCGGGCGCAAGGCGCCGAAAGCGTGACTGTCGCTGCAGTCTGCCGGCGTTTACGTTGCATTAACCGTAAATGCGGCTGAATCTGTAGCGTCAATTGGCGTGATCGCCGGATCTCGCGCCCGACTGATGACGTATTTCCGATCTACCGCTGACGTAGCGCCAGCGGTGACATGTCATCCCCCTGGCTCATACGCCGACTGACACACATAGCTGCTCTTTTCACCTCATGAAAGGGCGTGAATGACCGAGCCCCAGGAAATCCGCAAGACCACAGCCCCTGGCCCAGCCGCTGGCCATGATGGGGTTCCTGCGTCAGGCGCCGGTCGCCATGGGGTCCACCCGCGCAAGGCCGATGCGCCTGAGGCTCTGGCCGCCCCCCTGCCACATGGTGAGGACGCCCGGACAGACCAGACGCCGCCCCCTCAACAGCTGGACATCCATGGCGCGGCGCGTGGCTCTGCGCACAGTAGCGTCCCGGACGGAGCCAGGGAGAAACCCGCCGCGCCCGCTGCCGCGAGCCATGCCAAAGGCCAGGCGGCGCCGCCGCAGCAGCCCGCCGCTCCGCCCCCCCAGGCTGCGACCGCGATGGACGCCGCGACTGGACGCGCCGGTCGAATGCGCCGTGGCTGGGCGATCGGCGGCTGCGTCTCCCTCGCCGTGGCGCTACTCGGCGTCGGGGCAGCGCACCATTATGGCTTCACGCCCGGCGGCGCCCATCTTTGGCTGCCAGCTGCGTGGCGGCCCGCTCCAGCCCCAACGCCAGCGCCAGTGCAGGCGGTTCAACCGCACCGCGTCGGCGACAAGGATTCCGCAGGTCCGAACGCATCGCTCCCGACGCCAGCGGGGGCGCTGACCCCGCCGTCTGCGCCGGCGGCGTTGAGCGATCCACAGCTCACAGTCAATGACCGGCCGGTGGCGCCGCCCCCGACAGGGGTGGCGTTGGCCCCATTGCGTGAGGCGCTATCCGCCTATCGCAGCGGCGATGTCGGCAAGGGCGACGCAGCGGCGGCGCGCTTGCGCGATCCGGCGGCGCGGGCGCTGCTCGAATGGACCGCCATTCGCTATGCCGGCGCCACACTCGATTTCGCCCGGATCAACCGCTTCCTGACGCAATATCCTGACTGGCCGTCGCTGCAGATCGTCCGCCGCCAGGCAGAATACGCGCTGATGCGGCAGAAGGCCGGACCAGATGCAGTCATCCGCTTCTTCGGCGATCGTCAGCCAGAAACGCCGCATGGCGTGCTGCTGCTGGCCGGTGCGCGCCAGGCGCGCGGCGACGCAGCCGCCGCCAGGGAGCTCATCGTGCAGATGTGGCGCGATGACGCCCTGCCCGCTGCGCTGGAGAATCGCGTCGTCGAGCAGTTCGGCGCCGCCCTCAGCCAGACCGAGCATCGCAACCGCATGGAGCACTTCCTGCTGCGTGAGGACTGGGCCGCAGCCCTGCGCGCCGCGACGCGGGCCGGGCCAGACTACGTCAGGCTGGCGCGGGCGCGCACGGCCGTCGCGCAGGCCCGCACACCTGGCAAGGCGGCGGAGACGGCGCTGAACGCCACGCCCGAGGCGCTCCGCAAGGATGTGTCATGGCGGCTGTCGCGGGCGATGTACCTGCGCAAGCGCGACGACAATGATGGGGCCCGCGCCATTCTGCTGGCGACGCCGGCCAGCGAGCTGGCCGTCGATGGCGGAGACGGCTGGTGGATCGAACGGCGCATCCTGGCGCGTCGTTACCTCGACGCCGGCAAGCCGGACATCGCCTACCAGCTGGTCAATCAGCATGGCGCCGAACGCGACGCCCTGAAGATCGAGGCTGAGTTCCACGCTGGCTGGATCGCCCTGCGCTATCTCGACAGGCCGAAGCTGGCCCTGGCGCATTTCGAGGTGGCGGCGGGGATCGCCGGCACCCCGGTGTCGCTGGCGCGCACCTTTTACTGGCGCGGGCGCGCCCAGGAAGCCCTTGGCGATGACAACGCCGCCCGGGCCGATTATGAAGCCGCCGCCCGCCATGGCGAGACCTTTTATGGCCAGGCGGCGCGCATCAAGCTGGGCGACCGCAGCCCCTTGATCACGGCCCAGCCTGCCCCGCCTGCCGATGGTCTGGATCGCCTCGCCGTGCGCGCCGTGCGCCTGCTGCACGAGGCGGACGCCGATGATATGGCTGGGCCGCTGTATCTGGGCGTGGCTCGCACCGAGGTAGATGCCGGCGTCGTGGACCTGCTGGCTCGCCTCGCCGCCAATCGCGACGATGCCCGCGCCATGGTCAATATCGGCAAAGCGGCGATGCAACGTGGCCTGCCCCTCGCCGACGCCGCCTGGCCGGTGCAGGGCGCGCCGCAGTTCACGCCCACCCGCAATGACGTTGAGCGGTCACTGGTGCTGGCCATCGCCCGTCAGGAAAGCGTGTTTGACCCCGCCGCCATGTCATCGGCCGGGGCGCGCGGACTGATGCAATTGATGCCGGCGACGGCGCAGCGCACCGCCGCAAGCGCGGGCAAGGACTTTGACCTTGGCCGCCTGACCACGGACGCCGCTTATAACGCCACGCTCGGCGCGCACCATGTTGGCGAACTGCTTGACGACTGGCGCGGCTCCTACATATTGAGCATCGCCGCCTATAACGCTGGCGGCGGCAATGTCCGTAAATGGCTGCAAAGCCACGGCGACCCGCGCGACGCCGCCGTTGACCCAATCGACTGGATCGAGCTGATCCCTTTCAGCGAAACCCGCAATTACGTGCAGCGGGTGCTGGAAAATCTGCAGGTGTATCGCCAGCGCCTGCAGCCCGGCGCGCCCATGCAGCTGGCTGACGACCTGCGACGTGGTGTGAGCCGCCGCAGCGTCGCCGTCACGCCGCCGTCGCAGCAGCAGGTCGGCCCGAACGGCGCGGGCCGCACCGCCAGCATGCCAGAGCCGCCAGCGAGCCGCACGGACTAGGCGAGACGCCCTGGACGCATATGTGGGGAGGCCTTCCAGAGAAGGCGCCTTCCCGCGCGGTGCGCCCTGCGCGGGGCAAGCTTACGGCGCCCACTACCTTCAGCTGTGGCGCCCGGCCCTTTAGCTGCATTGCTCACCTGCAGATGTCGGAACAAGCTCGCCGCTGCAGGCAGTCACTCTGCTTCTCAAAGCGCAATGTGCAGGTGGGCGCCGGGCTGACACTGGGGCGGCCTGATGCGACCATTCATGCCTGCTCTTTCGCCCAACAGGCTTCAATAGCAGGAATAACAATAATTTAATCTATTACTTCAATAGCTTAACATAAATTTCCAACAAACAACAACAGATGTAGATAGCCCGTACAGGGCTCTCTGGGTGCGTATGGCCGCCCACTGCGGAATCCACAGTTGGCACGCCGTCTGCATACTGCCAGATCACAAAAAAAGGCCCCGGCTTGCGCCGGGGCCTCTGTTGTCAAACTGACAGGTATCAGAACGAGCGGTCGATGCGGATACGGGTCAGGACGTTGTCGTCATAGCCAGCGGTCTTGCCGGTGAGCGTGCCATAACGGTTGTTGTCGATGACGCGGCCCTTCGGATCGATGCGCGAGTAGAGAACTTCGACGCCGAAGTCGAGATCCTTAACCGGCGACCAGACGATGTTGGCGAGACCAACGAACTGGCTGTAGTCCTTGAAGGCGACGTTGTACGGCTGGTTCGAGATGTTGCCCAGCGGACCGTTGATACGGGCGCCCGACGGGAACTTGACCTGGCCGTAGGTGGCCACGAAGCCAGAACGCAGCTGAGGGGTCCAGTAGTGCAGGAACGCTGCAGCAACCGACCAGGCTTCGGTCTGCTTGATGTCGCCGGTGACCGGGTCGAGGTAACCGTCGACCTTGTACACGCCGAAGCGCGAACCGCCGCCGATGCCGCCCTGAACGGCCGAGTCATGACCGACCGGAGCCGACATGCCGGTGTAGGACATGGCGCCCTTGGCGTAAGCAGCCTGCAGCCACAGGGCGTCGCCCGGAGCAAGGAACGGCAGGTTGAACTTCACGCCGCCCTGGATGGCGTAGCCCCACTTGGCTTCCGGACGGGTAGCGTAGCCACCGTTGGTCACGCCGCCAGCGAAGTTGCCGACTGCGATCTGGTGCGTGGCGACCGACAGCTGTGCCGAGCCCCAACCCTGATCGACGCGCAGATTGGCGACGAAGTCCGGAACGTTCAGGCGCTGCTCGATCGGAATATTGGCGTAGCCAACCGGATTGCCAGCAGCGTCATAGGTGGTGATCGGAGCGGTGAACGAGCAGCCAATCACGCCGCCGTTGACGCAGATCGCGTTCGGAGCGCCGCTGATCAGACCGGTGACCGCAGAGGTGACGACAGCCTGACCCTGGGCCGCGTTGAACGCGCCAGCGCCGAAGAACAGCGGGTTACGACGGAAGGTCGGGTCTTCCATCGAGAACGTGGCGCTGAAGCCGCCGCCGAACTTGGCGGTGTAGGCGAGCAGGTTGGTCGAAGAGGCGTTCGAGGTGATCGAGAAGTTCGTCAGCTCGATGTCGGTCATGTAGAAGTCGTAGAAGGACGACGAACGACCAGCGGTCAGGCCAGCGAACTGGATGAACGCCTTGTCAACTTCGACGTACTTGTACGCGCGGTTGTAGGTGTCGACGCCAGTGGCGTTGAAGCTCGACGGGCCATGGTTACGCAGGGTGCCCGAGGCGCCGTGCTGCTGGCCGGTGCGGCTGGCGATGTCGAAGCGCACGAACGTACGGATCGTGCCCCACTCGCTGGCGGTACGACCGTCGACCTGGATACGGCCGGCGACCATGAAGTTGGACTTGTCGTGGCCCTGGATCGAGCGCCACTGGCCGACCTGGTAGCCGAACGACACGCGGCCGCCGATGCGGATGCAGGTGTCGGTGCCCGGGATGTAGAAGAAGCCAACGCCGTGGGTGGCGCAAACTTTGACGTATTCCACAGGAGCGGACTTGGTGGCGGGAAGATCCGCCGCCTGAGCGCCGGCGACTGCCAGGAAACCGGCTGCCGAGCCGAGCAGAAGGCTCTTTGCGAGCTTCATGTTAAACCTCCAGATTTGAGACCCCATGGGAAGTGGAACATCCACCCCTGCCGTGGCAGGGATCGATCCCCTGTTCCTCTCCGCCGCTTTGTCTCCGCCCCCGTCTGGCGAACCAGAACAATGGAGACGCGCGGCGCAAGAAACTTCCCACTGACCGGAACAATATCGTTACAGATGATCCGATCAACCATCAGCCGCAGGCCGAGAACGTCTGTGACGGGCTTTTGGCAGGGGATGTGGCCCAAATGACACGAACTGACCGCCGACAGGCCGGTTTTCGCCTGTTTTGTTTAGGCGCCTTTAACTAGAACCGCGCAGGTCCACAGCACACACCGACGTTCGCCCGCCCAATTGCCGATGAAACGTCGTGAATCAGAGATGAATCAACAACCGCCAAATTAATCTAAATTGACTAGTTATAGCGGCGTGTTACGACACTGTTGTGTCATCGTGCTGCGCCGCGACACGCGTTGGTTGACCGCGCCGGCGCACAGCCAATGCAGTTTTGCCAGCGCAGCTTTGCCCATGCAGCTTCGCCAATGCAGGATTGCCCAGCTGGTCTGCCCCCCCGGAAGGCGGCTTAGCGCCTGGCAGCCAATGTGCAAGGGCAAGGCGTGCGGCGAGGCGTGCTGCAAGACGTGCGGCAAGGCTGCCGCATTCACCGCCACAAGGGTGTATTGTCAGCCGCAGCGCCGCACCCGGGCGCGCCTAAAGCGGATCACCTTCCATGTTCAGCCTGTTTCAGGGAGGCGCGGCGCCATGGCTTGGCTGGGCGCTGCTCTCAGCAGCCTTCGCCGCCCTCACCGCCATCTTCTCCAAGGTGGGCGTCAGCGCCATCCATTCCGATCTCGCCACCTTCATCCGAACCATCGTCATCCTCGTGGTCGCCGGATTAATGGTCAGCCTCAATGACGCGTGGCGCGCGCCGGCGTCGATACCGGCGCGTACATGGCTGTTCCTGACCCTGTCGGGCGTCGCCACCGGCCTGTCATGGCTATGTTACTTCCGCGCCCTGCAGGCAGGCCCGGCGTCGCTGGTGGCGCCAATCGACAAACTCAGCGTCGTGCTCACCGCCATCTTCGCCGTCAGCTTTCTCGGCGAGCGCATGTCGGCCAAGGCCATCATCGGCGTGGCGTTGATCACCATCGGCGTGGTGATGACGACACTCAAATAGCCGGCGCACCCCCTCCCGCCCTGTCGCCGCTGTGACGCGCCGCCGGGAAATTGCACCGCGTCTGCTGGCGACCGGGGCCTGGGCGGGGCGCGATGGCTTACAGCGTTCTCCCGCCGCTGCTCTCGCTGCCATCATTGGAAGCTGTTTCGGGCCATCGCGCCCGCCGCACACTATGAAGCCAGCCGTCGCCGATTCCCCGCCCTGCCGCTGCGCCGCAGCCGGACGGCCTGACAGTTCGCCGCCGCCAATCGACCGGGCCTCGCAGCATGCAGGGCCGCATTTCGCCAAATCTTCAGATCACGCAGAACGATGGCTCGTTGGCCGGCTCGAACGACCAGACGCCGCCATCCACAATCCCCATTGAATTTTTCCGGGCCCGCGCTTTGCCATTGACCTGCCCGGCGGCAGCGACTATCCCAAGCGTCGTACGGAGACGTGGCCGAGAGGCTGAAGGCACTCGTTTGCTAAATGAGCAAGCCTGGAAACGGGCTTCAAGGGTTCGAATCCCTTCGTCTCCGCCACCCCCCTTTTTCCCCCTGTTTCATCCTGTGTCGGTTTGACGCTTAGACCCCTTGATTTACAAAGGGTTTCACGCGCTAGCTGTATCTGCCTGTCGCACGGCGCTCCCGCCAAACGCGACGAGAGCATTAGGATATCCATTAGGATACAGGATGGGGCGATGGCTGAGATCAACCGCCTGAATGCACGGCAGGTAGCGGCGTTGAGGGCACCGGGGCGGTACGCCGACGGTGCCGGTCTCTATCTCCGAGTGACGCCGAAGCAGCGGGTCTGGTCCTTCATGTTCCGCTGGGCGGGACGGCAGGCGGAGATCAGCCTTGGAAACCCGGATCGGGTCTCACTCGCAGAAGCTCGCCGTAAAGCTGAAGCCGCCCGCCGTAAGGTCGCCGATGGCATCCATCCCGGCGCTGACAAGAAGCACGAGGCTGCGAAGACGACGCCGACCTTCGGCGAGGTCGCCGACGAGTATCTCGCCTCCCTGTCGCCAAGCTGGAAAAACGACAAACACCGGGACCAGTGGCATATGACGTTGGGCCGGACGCGGGACGATGCAGGCGACCTCACCGGCAAGGGCTATTGCCTGAGCCTCGCCGACAAGGCCGTTGATGCGATCACGGTCGATGTCGTGCTGGCCGAACTCAAGCCGATCTGGTCGACGAAAGCCGAGACTGCATCGCGCATCCGTGGGCGCATCGAGGCAGTCCTTGACGCCGCCAAGGCGCGGGGCCTCCGCTCAGGCGGTAGATTCCTGGCGATGGCGCCCCCCTAAAACGAGATGATGGCGCCCCTCTATTCCTGGATGATCCCGCCCCCCGATTCCTGGATGATGGCGCCCCCCATTCCTGGATGATCCCGCCCGGGTCATTTCGATGGTGAGACGGTTCCCGCTGGCATGTTCACACTCGCTCCCCTGGTCACCCTCGGGAGCAAACGATGCCAGCGGAGCGACTTTCCATGCGCAAGGCGCGCGACATCATTCGACTGAACTTCTCGTCTCTCTCGGCGCATGAAATTGCCCGACGGCTCGCCATGGCGCGATCGAGCGTGCGAGAGACCCTGCAAAGGGCCGAGAGCGCAGGTCTGTCATGGGAGCAGGTCGAGGCGCTCAGTGACGATGCGCTGGAAAGCGCCCTGTACGCCAACCGCCGCAGCAAACGGGGACACCGGCGCATCGCCGAGCCGGATTGGGGCAACGTTCACCGTGAGCTGAAGCGCAAGCACGTCACCCTGACCATCCTGTGGGATGAATACATCGCTGAGAACCCGGGCGGTTATAGCTACTCCCGCTATTGCGATCTCTACCGGACCTTCGCGAGAAAAGTGTCGGTGACCATGCGGCAGACCTATGCCGCCGGCGAGCGGCTGTTCGTCGACTATGCGGGCGATACCGTGCCCGTCCTCATCGACAGGCTCACCGGAGAGATCCGTGCGGCCCAAATCTTTGTCGCCGTTCTGGGCGCGTCGAGCTTTACATTTGCCTGCGCCAGCTGGACCCAAATGCTGCCCGACTGGATTGACGGCCATGTCCGCGCCTTCTCGGCAATGGGCGGCGCTCCTGACCTGCTCGTCCCCGACAACACCCGAACTGCAGTCATCAAGGCGTGTCTTTACGATCCACAGGTCAACCGGACCTACGCTGAGATGGCCGCGCACTATGGGAGCGCCATTCTGCCGGCCCGCCCGCGCAAACCCCGCGACAAGGCCAAGGTTGAGCGGGCGGTGCTGATCATCGAGCGCTGGCTTCTGGGTCGGCTGCGCCGGCAAACCTTCACCAGCCTTGCCGAACTGAACGCCGCCATCGCCGAAATGCTGAGGGTTCTCAATGACGAGCGGACCATCCGCCGCCTCGGCGTCACCCGCCGACAGCTGTTCGAAGACATTGACCGGCCCGCGCTCAGACCCCTGCCGTCTGAACCCTATGTCTTCGCGCAATGGAAAGCGTGCCGCGTTGGCGTCGACTACCACGTCGAGATCGCCGGGCACTACTACTCGGCGCCCCATCAACTGGCCCGGGCCGAGGTCGATGCACGCCTCACGGCCCGTACCGTCGAGATATTCCACCGGGGCCAGCGGATCGCCACCCATCTTCGCATGAGCGGCAATCACGGCCATACCACGGTGGCCGACCACATGCCCTCAAGCCACAGACGCTACCGGAACTGGACCATCGACAGGATCCGGAGCGATGCCCGACGGATAGGCCCCTCTACAGCAGCGCTGTGCGAGCAGATCATCGAACAGCGTCCTCATCCCGAGCAGGGCTTCCGCGCCTGTCTGGGCATTGTCCGTCTGGCGCATTCCTACGGCGGGGCTCGCGTGGAGGCGGCGGCGGAACGCGCCATCGACATCGGCGCACGCACCTACTCCTCCGTCAAATCGATCCTCGACAACAAGCTTGATCGTCACCCCGCCGAAAAGCGGGCTGCGGAGGCTCCGACGATCCTGCACGCCAATATCCGCGGCCCGCGCTACTACAACTAGGAGGCAGCCTTAGGCTTTACCCCTGCCTCACCGCCTCTTCCGCGACCAGGCGCCGCCTCCACGCCTGGCCGGCGCCGACTGCATGGCGCCGCCTCGTTTGACCGGTGCGTCCCACCTCGCCACCCGTCCCAAGCTGGCAAAAGCTCTGCAACCACCTTGACGGAGGTCGCATCGCCGATGACCCTGACGGCCGACGCAGGAACACGCCGGCCGCAAATGCAGGTCGTCTTGATGGGCGTTTTTGGGAGGCGTTTTGGGGGGCGTGCCGGTGCGACATGCGGGCGCCTTGCGAAGGGCTTGGGGGGAACAGCATGAGTGGGGACGGAGGCCCGGCGCGCCACAAGCGCTTGCTGGCGTGGATTACCTTTGGTCTTGTCATCTTCCTGCTGGCGCTGGGCGCGGTGTGGCATGGGCTGACAGCAGAGGTGGCGCAGCGCATTGGACGCGACGTTATCGATCGTGCCGGCGGACCGATGTGGTTTCGCTTCCTGCTTCAGCCAGCCATGGGGGTGCTGGCGGCCTTTTATGACGGCATGGCCGATGCGCGCGCCGGCCGCGTCAGTTTTGTCTGGAGCCTGCTGCGGCAGCGGGCCGGACGCGGCGACAAAATCCATGGCGCGCTGCTGGCCACCTCGCGTCTGACATTGATCGCGCTGGCCATGGATCTGGTTTACCAATGACGGGTGCTGGACACCTTCTATCCCGGAGAGGCGGCGCTGACGGCCCTGCTGCTGGCGGTGGCGCCCTATCTGCTGCTGCGCGGCCCCATCGCACGCATCGCCAGCATAACCGGGGCCACGCCGCCGGCCGTTGGCCTAAGTCCGGCGCTGGCGCATACAGATGCGGCCGCGCAGGCAGTGGACTTGGCGACGGACAGGCCGGACAACCAGGCTAGCGCGCAAACTGGCGCGCGGGCGCAGGACTGACCAACCGATCACGGAGAGCACCATGACCACGCCCCGCATCCTCATAGCCGGCGGCGGCATCGGCGGCCTTGTGCTGGCCTTGACCCTGCACCAGATCGGCGTGTCCTGTCGCGTGCTGGAAAGCGTAGGCGAACTCAAGCCGCTGGGCGTCGGCATCAATCTGCAGCCCAACGCTGTCCGCGAACTGCTCGACATGGGCGTCAGCGAAGCCGAACTTGACGAGGTGGGGACCCCGGCGCGCGAATGGGCCCTTGTGGGGCTGAATGGCCGCGAGATCTATGCCGAGCCGCGCGGGCGCTTCGCCGGCTATCACTGGCCGCAATACGCCGTGCACCGCGGCGCCTTTCACATGCTGCTGTTACGCAAGGTGATTGAGCGACTGGGGCCTGGGGCGGTGCTCACCGGCCATCGCGTCACCGGCTATAGGCTGAATCCGCAAGGCGGCGTCAGCGTCGAGGTCGATACTCCCGGCGGCCGCGTGACCATGGACGCCGAGCTGCTGATCGGCGCCGATGGCATTCACTCGGCGGTGCGGGCGCAGATGCACCCCGGCCAGCCGCCGATCCACTGGGGCGGCGCCATCATGTGGCGCGGCGTCGCCCGCGCACGGCCGATGCGCACCGCCTCGTCGTTTATTGGGCTCGGCACGAGCCAGCGGCGGGTGGTGATGTATCCGATCTCGGCGCCTGACGCCGATGGCTTCGTGGCGCTGAACTGGATCGCCGAGCAGACCTTTGACCAGAGCCATGACTGGGGCCGCGCGGGCTGGTTCCGCAGCGTCGCAGTCAGCGACTTCGCCCATCTGTTTGCCGACTTCGTCTATGACTGGCTCGACCTGCCGCAATTGCTGGCCCAGAGCCCGACGGCCTATGAGAACCCGATGATCGACCGCGATCCGATCCCGTTCTGGGTCGATGGTTCGGTCGCGCTGATCGGCGACGCCGCGCACCCCATGTATCCCACCGGCTCCAATGGCGCCTCGCAGGCGATCATCGACGCGCGCGTGCTTGGCCGGGCCATGCTCGACCACGGCGTCGGCGCCGAAGCCCTCGCCGCCTATGATGCGCAATTATGCGCGCCGCTCGGGGCGGTGGCGCTGCGCAATCGCGGCGCTGGCCCGTTCGGCCTGCTGGCCATGGTGGAACAACGCTGCGGCGGGGTGTTCGACGACATCAACACAGTGATCCCGGCGGATGAGCGCGCCGCCTTCATGCTGGCCTATCAACGCGCCGCCGGCTTCGCCCGCGACCAGCTCAACGCCGCGCCGCCCACCATCCCTGCGGGCGCGCGCGTTTCGGCCTGAGCAGGCTGACCAGCGGCTGAGCCCTGGAAACGGATGCGTCAGCATCTTCGCGGCCTGGCCTCACGGCCTGATGGCATGCCCCCCGACGCCGCCCCGACGGATGATCTCGCCAGCCAGCCGCAGATCGTCGTGGAGCTCACGGCGCAATTGCGCCTGCCGCGCCGCCGGGGCGCGCAGAATAAAGCTGGGGTGCCAGCTGAGCAGCACCGGCCCGCCCTCGCGGGCCCGCTCCAGCCGCCCACGACGCGCGGATAATGGGGCGTCGTCGCCGGTCAGCGCATAGGCCGCCGAGCGGCCCAGCGACAGGGTCAGTTTCGGCGCGATGAACTGACGCTCCAGGTCGAGCCACCAGCGGCACATGTCGATCTCGGCGCGATTGGGGCTCTGGTGCAGGCGCGCCTTGCCCTGTGGTTTGAATTTGAAGTGCTTCACCGCATTGGTCAGCCATGCAGGGCCAGGATCGGCCTCCACCATCAACTCGCGCAGCAGGGCGCCCGCCGGACCGACGAAGGGCCTGCCCTGCAGATCCTCGCGATCGCCGGGCTGCTCGCCGACGATCATCAGAGGCGCGTCAGCATCGCCCTCACCCCACACGGTCTGGGTGGCGGCCGTGCACAGCTGGCAGCGGGCGCAGCGCCGGGCGGCCTGCGCGGCGGCATCGAGGCTTTGCGGCGCAGCTTCGGCAGCCTCGGCGGCAGGCTGGCCCGCTGCGCCGCGCGCCAATATGCGCTCGGCGAAGGCCGGCGGCGGCTCGGGCATGGCGGCGCGCATGCGGGCCACCCGCGCATCAGCGGCTGCCAGCATCTCTGGAATCAGCCTGGTTTCCGGCAGGTTCTTCCAGTATTTCAGCGGCATCTCCGAGCGCATGGCCGACAGCTTGATGCGCGCCGGATTGAAAATATTGGCGAAATAGGCGCCCCACAATTCTTCCGACGCGTCCGGCGGCAGATCAGGCCGGGCGACGGCGGGGCCAATGCTCAGCACGCCATTGTCATGGCGCGCCGTGCCGAACGGCGTGGCGATCAGCCAGTCCATGTCGGCGAAACGTTTGGCGAAGAAGGGCGTCGCCACCTCAACGATGCGGTGCTCCGGCTCGAACCACGCCACGAAGCAGCGCCGCCCGCCCTCGGCCGCCGGCGCTTCGCGAAAGCGGACGAAGGCGTGCATCTTGTGGATGTCGCGACGCACCGCCTTAGACAGCGCCGCGATGCGTCGCGTCAGCGGATCGGCGGGATTGGACCAGGCGCGCGCATCACGCTGGTGACGGTACAGCGCCGCATACAGAAGGCCGGGTGTCTCAGGGTCACGATGGCACAGCGCCGTGCCCGCCTCGGCGATGAATGGCGCCGGCGCCTTGACCGGATGCGGCCCCTCTCCCAGCGGCAGCGGCGTGCGGGCGAACAGATCGCCGCTGTCATCGCCTGCCCCGTCCATATCGGCGTCCACCACGCGCCACACCACCTCGGCGGGGGCGATATGATGCGAGGCGAGGCTGCGGGCGATGCGCCGCCAGACCTGCGCCGTGCCCTGGGCGGGCAGATCGGCGCGATACATCAGAACAGGCTCAGCTGTTGCGGCGCGGGGGCAAAGCGGGCGCGCAGGCTGGCGCTGTCGGTCAGCCCGCCTGGGCGCCAGTCGGGCAGCACGATGAAAGGGCGGGCCCGGTTCATCGCCGCCCCCAGCCGCAACAGATCGGCGAAGCGCACCGGCCCCGAGCGGCGCGCCTGCAGGATGCGCTGCACGGTGCGGGCGCCGACGCCAGGGATACGCAACAGCATCTCCCTGGGGGCCCGGTTGACGTCGACGGGGAAACTGTCGCGATGCGCCAGCGCCCACGCCAGCTTGGGATCGATGTCGAGATCAAGCAGGCCGCCAGGCTGGCCTGCGGTGATCTCATCGGCGGAGAAATCATAAAACCGCATTAGCCAGTCGGCCTGATACAGCCGGTGCTCGCGCAGCAAGGGCGGCTTGATCAATGGCAGATTGGCGCTGGCGTGCGGGATTGGGCTGAAGGCGGAAAAATACACCCGCTTCAGGCCATAGCCGGAATAGAGATTGGCCGATGTGGCGAGGATTTGCCGGTCGCTGGAGCCATCGGCGCCGATGATCATCTGCGTCGACTGCCCCGCAGGCGCGAATTTCGCCGCCCTTTTGCCGGTGAAGCTGCGCTCACGCGAAGCTTCGCGCGCGAGGCGCACATCCGCCATGGCGGCGCGAATGGTCTCGGGCCGCTTCTCCGGCGCGAAATGCCGGATGCTGGCGTCCTGGGGGAGTTCGATATTGATCGACAGCCGGTCGGCGAACAGCCCGGCCTCATTGATCAGCTCCGGCGCGGCGTCCGGAATGGTCTTGAGGTGAATATAGCCCTTGAAGCCATGTCCCAGCCGCAGGGTGCGCGCCACCCGCACCATGTCGGCCATGGTCTGGTCGGAACTGCGGATGATGCCCGACGACAGGAACAGGCCTTCGATGTAATTGCGCCGGTAGAACTCCAGCGTCAGGCTGACGATCTCCTCCGGCGTAAACCGCGCCCGCTCCACCCGGCTGCTCACCCGGTTGACGCAATAGGCACAATCGAAAATGCAGAAATTGGTCATCAGGATCTTGAGCAGGCTGATGCAGCGGCCATCAGGCGTATAGGCGTGGCAGATGCCCGTGCCGCCAGCGCTGCCAATGCCGCCCTGGCGCGAGTCGCGCCGCTCCGTGCCGCTCGAAGCGCAGGAGGCGTCGTATTTTGCGGCGTCCGACAGGATCGCCAGCTTTTGTTTCAGACTAAGCGCAGCCATTGGAACAAAATAAGAACATTCGTGACATTCCTCAAGCGCCTTTGCTGCGGCGCCGCAGCGCAGCGCCGTAATGCCCTTGCGGCAGGGCGCATGGCGCGTCGCTCTATCTACGTGAGGCATAGGCAGCTGGATCACCGCGCCAGGCTGAGGCGGACGCAGTCGGGACCTGTCGCGCGGCGCGCGATCTGGTGTAGGCTGCGCGCAACAAGGGCGCGGCGTCTGACCACCACGGCGAGAACCGCAAGAGTGGGCGCCGCGATCCTTGACGACAGGCGCGCCGCAAAGGCGCCAGGGAGGCACAACGCATGAACTCGCAACAGCCCACCTCGGGGCTGGCGCCATCGCGCCCGCAGGCAACATTGCCCAGCGTCAAACCGACCGATTTCGCCACGCTGGGCGACGCGGTGCGCGGCCAGGCGGCGGCGCGGCCCGACGCCATCGCCTATGAATTCGAGGGCAGGCAAACCAGTTTCGCGCAATTGCACACAGACACCAACCGCATCGCCAATGGCCTTGCGGCGCTCGGGCTCGGCAAGGGCGACCGCATCGCCTGGCTGGGCAAGAACAGCGACGATTATTTCGCCTTGCTGCATGGGGCGGCCAAGGCCGGCGTGGTGCTGACGCCGGTGAACTGGCGACTGGCGCCGCCCGAGAGCGCCTATATCATCAATGACTGCGGGGCGAAGGTGCTGTTCGTTGGTCCGGAGTTCATCGATCTCGCCCGGCGGCTGGCGCCGGAGCTGCCGCAGGTGACGACCTTTATCGCCGCTGAGGGCGGGGTCGCTGACTGGCAGGATTTCCGCGCCTGGCGCGACGCGCACAGCGACAGCGATCCGCAGCACCAGGCCGATCGCCATGACGTGACCATCCAGCTCTACACCTCCGGCACCACCGGCAGGCCCAAGGGCGCCATGCTCTCGCACGCCAATCTGCTGCATATGGTGCAGGCGGGCGCAGGCCCCGACGCGCCGGCGTGGAACGCCTGGTCGCCCGAGGATGTCGCCTTGCTGGCCATGCCCAGCTTCCACATCGGCGGCGTGCAATGGGGCGTCAACAGCCTCGCCTTTGGGGCCAGGGGCGTGGTGGCGCGGGAGTTTGACCCGGAGAAGGTGCTGGATTTCTTCGAGCAGTCGGGAATCAGCCGCATCTTTATGGTGCCGGCCGCCCTGCAGATCGTGGTGCGCCAGCCGCGCGCCGCGCGCGCCGATTATTCGCGGCTCAAGACCATCTTCTACGGCGCCTCGCCGATCCCGGCGGCGCTGCTGCGCGAATGCATCGACACCTTCGGCTGCCAGTTCGTTCAGGTCTATGGCATGACCGAAACCACCGGCTCGATCGTCGCCCTGCCGCCCGAGGACCACGTGGAGAACAATCCGCGCATGCGCGCCGCCGGCAAGGCCATGGCTGGCGTTGAACTCGCCGTGCTGGGCGAGGATGGCGCGCCCCTGCCCTCCGGCCAGATCGGTGAAATCGCCACCCGCTCCGGCGCCAATATGGTCGGCTACTGGAACATGCCCGAGGCTACCGCCAAAACCGTGGACGCCGACGGCTGGCTGCGCACCGGCGACGCCGGTTTCCTCGACGACGACGGCTATCTGTTCATCCAGGACCGCATCAAGGACATGATCATCTCCGGCGGCGAGAACGTCTATCCCGCCGAAGTGGAGAGCGCCGTCTGCGACCATCCCGACGTCGCCGAGGCGGCGGTGATCGGCGTGCCTGACGACAAATGGGGCGAGACGGTCAAGGCGGTGGTGGCGCTCAAGCCTGGCCGCACGCTGACGGCGGAAGAGCTGATCGCCTTCGCCCGCACCCGCATCGCCGGCTTCAAGGCCCCCAAGTCCATTGACTTCATCGACGCATTGCCGCGCAACCCCTCCGGCAAGATCCTGCGCCGCGAACTGCGCGCCCCTTATTGGGAAGGCCGCGACCGCCAGGTCAATTGAGGCGGTTCAGGCGCTCTCGTTCTTCAAGCAAAAAACCCGGCGTCGTTGAGACGCCGGGTTTTTTGCGCGTGCTGGGACCGATTGGGTCGGGCGTGGCCCGTCAGCGCGCCATCGCGCCCAACCGCATGACAAGGCCTCGCCTCATGCCAGAACCCGATGAGTATGACTCATTGGGCTCTGGCTAAGCCCATGCGGCGCCCGAGCATTTCAGGATGCGGATGCGTCAGCATCTTCGCATCCTGGTATCAGTGGATCGCCGCATACATGATCTTGTGCTCATCCGCCTCCTCGGCGTCGAGCTCGGCGGCGATGCGGCCCATGCGGGTGACGAGGATGCGGTCGGAGACTTGCAGGATCTCTGGCAGATAAGACGAGATCACCAGCACCGCTTTGCCCTCATCCGCCTGCTTGCGGATGGCGGCGTGGATTTCCGGAATGGCGCCGACGTCGACGCCGCGTGTTGGCTCGTCGAAGATCACCACCTGCGGATCCTGGGCCAGCGCCTTGGCCACCACCACCTTCTGCTGGTTGCCGCCGGACAGCTCGATGATCTTCGCCCGGCTGTCGAGCGCCGCGATGCGCAGGCGCTGGATCAGCTCCTGGGCGACCCGGTTGCGCTCCTTTGCGTTGAGCAGGAAGCGCCAGCCCTGCTTCGTCGCCAGCCGGCCGATGTAGATGTTGTCGTCGATCGCCATGGTCTCGAAGAAGCCGTCGAGCTTGCGGTCTTCGGTGATATAGACGATGCCATCGTTAATGGCCTGGCGCGGCGTGCGATAGCGGATCGGCTTGCCGCGCAGATAGATTTTGCCGCCATTGATCAGATTGCGCTTCAGCGCCCCGGCGACCACGCGGGCGATCTCGGTGCGGCCAGAGCCGATCAGCCCCGCCATGCCGACCACTTCGCCGGCGTAGAGGGTGAACGACATGTTTTTCACCGCCGTGCCCATGGTGACGTTCTCGACGCTTAGCACCTTTTCGCGGGCTGCTGCGGCGGCGGCGCTTTTCGGGGCGCGCTGCGGCCGTTCCTGGTTGACCTCGCGGCCGACCATGTGGCGAACGATATCGGCGCGGGTCAGCTCGCTGGTCGGGGCGGTGATGACATGCTTGCCATCGCGCAGCACGGTGACCCGATCCGAGATCTTCAGCGCTTCTTCCAGCGCGTGCGAGATATAGATGATGGCGACGCCGCGGGCCCGCAGATCATCGATGAGATGGAAGAAATGCATGATCTCTTCCGGGGTCAGCGTCGCGGTCGGCTCGTCAAAGATGATCACCCGGGCCTGGTGCTTGACGGCGCGGGCGATCTCCACCATCTGCCGCCGCGCCGCGCCCAGCGTCGCCACATAGGCCGTCGGCTCCACATGGAAGTTCAGCGATTGCAGCAATTGCTGCGCCTGGATGTTGATGGAGCGAAAGCGGGCGATGACCGGCTCGTTGCCCAGCTCCAGATTCTGCGCCACCGTCATGGTCGGCACCAGCGAGGTCTCCTGGTAGACCATGTTGATGCCAGCGGCGAGCGCGTCCGCCGGGCGGGCGAAGCGCACCACCTGGCCGTCAATGGCGATGTCGCCCGAGGTCAGCTCGATCGCCCCGGCGATGGCCTTGCACAGGGTGGATTTGCCGGCGCCGTTCTCGCCGACCAGAGCGTGCACCTCGCCGGGGTAGAGATCAAAGCTCACCCCCTCGATGGCGTGCACGCCGCCATAGATCTTGCTGCCGCCACGCACTTCGAGCACCGGCGTCCGCCCGCTGGCCTGGGCCGCCTTGCCCTTATGGCCCAGGTTGTGGGCGGTGGTGTCGGCGCCGTTCATGGCTTCGGTCTTTACGTCAGTCATGGCGCGCTCCCTGTTCTGCCTGCCCATCTGCGTCGCCAACCAGCAATTGCCCGAGCGCCTTCGACGCCACGATCAGCCGGCCGCCGTCTTCAACGACGCTGACCACGCCATGATTGGCGCCGCCGACCCGGCTCTGGATGCTGCGCTGGAACGCGCCCGTCGCATCGATATGTCCGACAAAGCCATAGGAGCGCGGCGGGGCCCACGGCTTGAGAATGCCAAGCTTGCGCATGCCGCCGCCCTGCAGCGGCTCCAGATAGCTGCGGCCTGAGGCATATTGCGGGGCGATCCACAATTCCGGGCTGATCGTCGCCATCATCTCGGTGCGGAAGCTGTCTTCGGTCAGCACCAGCTCAACCAGATGGGTGCGCAGGGCGAACAATGTCAGCCAGAAGCCGCCGTCGGCAGTGGCGGTGAGCCGGCCCGCATAGCCCGGCAGATTGCCGATGACGATCTCACGCGCCCCTGGGGCGCCGTTGCGCCATGGCGCCCGGCTGACACGGTGCATCCAGCTCTCGGTGAACCACAGCGCGCCATCGGCTTTCGAGAACGCCACGCCATGTGGATAGTGCAAACCGCTGAACACGATGCGGGCGTTAGCGAGACGGGCGTCGCAGCTGACGATGACGCCATCGGCGCGCTTGCCCATCAGGTCCCACAGCCAGTCAGCGTGCAGGCGGCGGCCGCCATTGGCCAGCGCAATGCCGCCATCGGGCGCCACCGCCACAGCTGTCAGGCAAACGAGTTTTTCGCCGCCTGCCTCGGTGAGCCAGCTGATGGCGCCATTCTCGCCGATCGCCGCCAGACCCTTGCCGGCGACGCAGACCAGCAGGCGATAATCCGGATGCACCGCCAGCGCCCCGCAGGGGGCGTCGAAGCGCGCCACCAGTTCGCGACGGCTGGCGTCATTGGCCGGAACGAGGCTGACGCTGTCGCCATGGGCGACATAGAGCCCCTGCGGCCCGATCACCATATCCTCAACGTCACCCAGATCGGGGTGAAGCGGCGTGAAGGCGTCAAGCGCGCTATTGGGGCTGAGCGGGCCATCCATGGAGGGAATGGCGTGCTGGTCGCGATCGGGAAACAGGATCTGCTCCAGATTGCGGAGCATGTGCGAAAAGAAGGCCATGCTCAGACTCCCTGCCCTGCTGCGGATTTATTGGCCCCCGCGTCAACTCGCTTGCCCCAATAGGAGTTGAGGCCGGTCCAGTTCGGGTCAGCGCCCTCCAGCCTGACGCGGCCAATGCGGTTATTCTCGAGGCCGCCGATATACAGCCAGCCCTTGTGCTCGCGCATCGAGGTGATGGCCGGATGCAACTCGCCGGTGGGGTCCCACAGGCTTTCAACCGCATTGCCATTGGCGTCGAACTTGATGATGCAGCCGTTGTTCAGGCCCGGATACAGCCACTCATCGCGCGGGATCTCCTTGACCATGCGCAGGCGGAAGTCCGGGCTGCGCATGGCGAGGTCGTAGGCCGGCGAGCGGATGCCGGCCAGCGCCAGCCAGTAGCCGCCGTCCGAGGCGCGGTTGATATTGTCGGGATAGCCCGGGAGGTTGTCGGCGAAGGTCTCAAGCTGGCCCTTCTTTGGGCCAGCGATCCAGTAGCGGAAGATCTTGCACAGCCAGGTCGAGCAATACAGCACCGACATGCCGTCATGGGCGACGCAGACGCCATTGGGGAAGCGCTGGTTCTTGATGATGGTGCGGGTGGTTTTGGTCGCCGGGTCGTAGCAGATCATGCGGCCATTGCCGCGCCCTTCGATGCCATCCATGTCCCAGGAGTGCATCTCGTAGCGGATGGTGGCCTCGGAGAAATAGATCTTGCCGTCAGGGGCGATGTCGAGATCGTCGGCGAGGCGCAGGCGCGAGTCGTCATTGAGCTTGCCCCAGGTGCGGTTGGTCTCATCCGTCACCTTGAACACCTCGCCGCTGGGCCGGACGCCATAGACGCCCATGCCGCCGGAGCAGACGATCAGATTCTCGTCGCGGTCGAAGGCCATGCCGAGCGGACGGCCGCCGATGCGGGCGAAGATCTCGCGCTTCTCGAAATTCTCGCCGGAGAACCGCAGGATCCAGCCCTCGCGCGTGCCGGTGTAGAGCCTGTCCTGGCTGTCGAGGATAACGTCCTCGGGTCCTTCCACCTCACCCAGGCCAATAGCCTCTGCGTTGGCCAGCCGGTCATTTTCGGCAAAAGGCGAGCCGGTTCCACGGGCGATCGACGGCGTCGGCGCCAGCTTCAGCCAGGTCGGATTGACGTAGATCTTCTGGATGGCCTTGCCGCGGTTCTTGGCCCATTTGACGTCGATGCCGACGGCGATCAGCAGCACGAGCCCGAGCGCCGACAGCGTGAGATAACCCTCCAGCCCCAGCCGCACGAAGCCATTGATCAGCAGGAAGACGATGATGGCGCCGAGGGTGGCGCGGAACACCGTGCCGCGACCGCCGGCCAGCGAAATGCCGCCGAGCACCACCGCCGTCAGCGCCTGCATCTCCCAGCCGACGCCGGTGTCGGAGCCGGCGCTGTTCTGGCGTGCAGCGTAGAACAGGCCCGCCAGGGCGCAGAGCACGCCCGACAGCACATAAGCGTTGAACAGCACCCGCTCGACGCGGATGCCCGCGTGACGCGCCGCCTTGCGGCTGGAGCCGACCGCCGTGATATGCCAGCCCCAGCGCGAGCGGCTGAGATAAATGTGGCCAATGACAATGGTGACCAGCAGCGCCACGGCGTTGGTCGGCACGCCGAGAATCTTGCCGGCGCCGAGGAAATCCCAGGCGGGACTTTCAATGTCAGAGGTGGCGAACTCGGTGGCGTATTGGCCGCTGATAATGTCGAACACCGCCCGCAGGATGATCAGCGTCACCAGGGTCGTCAGGAATGGCCGCGCCTTGAGATAGCCGACGAGGAAACCGTTGATCGCCCCGAGCCCTGCCCCGACCAGCAGCGTGCCGATGGCCACCACCGGCACCGGCCAGCCGAAGATCTTGAACATGATCAGCGCCGCCAGATTGGTGACGGCGAAGATGGCGCCGACGCTGAGGTCGATGCCGCCGGAGATCATCACAAAGCCCATGGCGATGGAGACGAGGCCAATCTCGGCGAACAGGCTGAGCATCTGCTGCAGATTGTCGACAGACAGATAGCCCGGCACCGTGGTGGCGAAATAGCCCAGCAGCACCAGCATCAGCGTGAATGGAACCACCGGCTCCATCCAGTTCTTGGCCAGCAACTCCGCCAGGAACAGCTTGAACGAGAAGCGGTGCCGCAGGGCGCGCAGCCTGTCGCTGAACGGGGCGCTGACGGGGGGTGGCGACGTCGTAACCGACATGGGGCGTTTCCTGTTGGGCTTTTGCTGCGGGCGCCGGGCCTCGCGCCCCATACAGGGCGCAACGCCTCAGACTGTCCGGCTGACGGCGCCCGCCCGTGCAGGCAGGCGGCGCCGGGCGCAGGCGGTCAGGCGCCAGTTGCGGCTGTCCATGACCGGTGCAGGCTGGTTGCTCCGGCGTTCAGGCGCCGGTTGTGCGAGGCGGCGAGGCCACACGGTCCGTCGCGATGTCAAGGGATCGCGCGGCTTCGCCAGTGTCGTGAGCGCATCTCAACCGGGCAGATGACGCCGCTGATGGCCGAGGATGCAGATTGCGGCTACGGGCCCCGGCCCATGGCCAGGGACCCACCCGCCAGAGCCAAAGCGGCGCTTATTTGGCGCGGGCGCTGTAGCAGGCGTCGCCCTTGCCGCTGTCCTTGTCGAGCATCACCAGCTGGCTGAAATTGGCGATGTGCTTGGAGCCTGGCTTGTCGCCATTCTGCAGCAGGAAGCTGACGGTCTGGATGATGTCGTGGCCCTGCAGGCGGGCGTTGTAATTGAGATATTTGTACAGCAGGCCCTGTTGCAGCATGTCGCAATCGGCGGGACCACCCTCACCGGAAGCGTAGCTCTTGACCTGGTCGATCTTGCCGGCGGTCTTCAGCGCCTGCGAGGCGCCGCGCTGCATCACGCCCCAGAAACCGACGCTGGCGCACAGATCAGGGTGCTGCTGGATCACCGATGAGGTGATGTCGAGCGCCTTGGTGGCGTCCCAATTGGCGGCCTGGTTGGAGACGACCTTGATGCTGTCGTCCTTGTTCAGCACCTCCATCAGGCCGGCCAGCTGGTCGAGGCTGGCGGTGGCGGTGAGTTCGCCCTGGATGATCTGCACCTTGCCCGACGTGCCGGAGCCCTTGCCGCAGGCCTTGACCACGTCCTCGCCCAGCGCCTGGCCGATGCGGACGAAGTCGCCGCCGACATAAGCGTCGCCTGGATAGTTCGAGGCCATATTGACCTGCACCACATAGATGCCGGCTTCATTGGCGCGCTTCAGCTCGCGGGCCAGCAGCTGCACATTGGGGTTCTGCACCACCAGCACGTCGACCTTCTCGCCGATAAGCGCCGAGACGGCCTGCAACTGGGCGCTGGCGTTCCAGCCTGGATCACGCACCACCAGCTTCATGCCGAGCTTGTCGGCCTCCTGCTTCATCTGCGCCGTCCATTCGTCGGCCAGCGGCACGCCGAGCGTCACCGGCACCCAGCCGATGGTCTTGCCCTTCAGCGCCTTGTCGAACTTCGCCTGCATTTCCATGGCGTTCTTCGACGGCTTGGGCGCTTCAGCAGCGACGACGGCTGTGCTCGCCAGCGCCAGCGCGCAGGCGCCGGTCAGCAGGCCGCCGACGGCGCGGCGCATGAAGCCTTTATGGGTTGATGTCGCGGTCATGTGGGCCTCCCTGTGTGTTGTCCTTCGGCGCAAAGCGCCGGCGATCACGACGACAGACACTGGCTGCATCTGGCGGTCGGTGCGTTGCAGCGCTGGGCGCTGTCTGGTGTTGTGGGACCTCCGCTGGGCCTCCTGGCGTAGCGGAGCATCAATGTCGTGGTCGTCGTAGCCGCCTTTATTGGGGCTACCCGGGCTTGAGCCGCCCCACCCTTGAGCCGCGCCCAGGGGCTTCCGGCGTCATCCCAGGTCGCGAATGTGCTGACGCATCCGCCACCTGCGAAGCTCAGGCGCCGCCCGGTCTTGACCAAAACCCGATGAACCATGCTTATCGGATTCCGGGATCAGTCGCCCTGCCGCGCGGTTTCCTCGTCACGCGGGTGCAGACGATTGTCGAGAATGATCGCGCCGAGCAGCACGAGGCCGCGCACGATATCCTGCACCTGATTATTGACGTTCATGATGGTCAGGCCGTTGAGCAGCACGCCGATCAGCAGCGCGCCGACCAGAACGCTGAACACGCTGCCGCGGCCGCCGACGAGGCTGACGCCGCCGAGCACCACCACCAGCACCACGTCAAAAATCATCGTGCCGGTGATGATCTGCAGATTCATGCTGGCGGTCGACGCCGCCGAGACGAGACCAGCCACCAGGGCCAGCGCCGCGGCCAGCATATAGGCGATGATGGTGTCGCGGCGGACGTCGACGCCAGTCAGCCGCGCCGTATCGGGATTGTCGCCGCGGGCATAACTGAAGCGACCGGGCGTGGTGCGCGACAGGAACAGATGCATCAGCACGGCGGCGATGGCGAAGACGATGATCGGCATTGGCACGCCGAACAGCTTGCCCTGCCCCAGAAACAGAAAGGCGCTGGCGTCGGCTGGCGGATAGATGAGAACCGTCTTGAAGGCGAAGCGCGCGATGCCGAACACCAGCAACGACATGGCCAGCGTGGTGAACAGCGCCGGAACCTCGACGAAAGCGATGGTCCAGCCATTGACCAGGCCGATCAGCAGCGCGACGACAAGGCCCGCCAGCAAGGCCAGCGGCAGGCCGTAACCCGCGCCCAGCGCCGCCATAACCGTTGCGGAACCCGCAGCCATCGCGGCGATAAGCGACAGATCGAGGCCGCGTCCGATCACCACCAGCGCCATGGCGAGGCTGAGGATGCCCAGCACCGAGACGCTGCGGGCCAGGGTGAGCATGTTATGAATGGAGGCGAAGCCTGGCAGCATGATCGCAAAGGCGACGATGAGCGCCAGAGCGATGCCAAGGATCGCCAGCTCCTGGGACTTGAACGAACGCCGCACCGGCGCGGCGCGCTGACGCCCGATGGTGATGTCTGCCTGGCTCATATCCTCACGCCCTCTCGCGTCGCGCTTGCGCGCGACAGACGCAGGATGGTGGCGGCGACGGGCCGACGCAGTCCGTTGCCCGGACCCGTTGTGGCCTGCGCCGCCAGCGCCATCTGCGCCCATTGCCTGTGTGGCGGCCAGCATCATGCGCTTTCTGAACGGCTGCATCGGTGAACGGCGGCTGGCGCCAGTTCATGATGGGCCGCGCCGCGCACGCGTTGGCAACGCACATCAGGACGCCAGGGGCTATCGGTCAGGCGAACACATCGCCCGCCAGCAGCTTCTCCTGCGGCGTCCCTCCCTGTGCTGGATTACGTCATGCCAATCACCCAAAGTACAATAGTAAATTTTGTATATCGGCATAAGCGAGATTTATTGGTCCGCCCTGGTTACAGGTTGTGGGCGACTTACGGCCAAGTCCTCGCACGGCCAACACCTGCCGTCATCAGGCCCGCTGTCTGGCCTGAATGCTGGCCGTGTAGCTGCGACCCGGGAAACAGTATGAAACGCAGCGTTTGATCAGGCGTCGTCAGCCATGCGGCGTGGGGTGGCGCGGCAGGCGCAGCCGCGCGGATATACCGGGGCTCGCAGATTCTGACGTATTCGCGGCCGGAAAAGCGCAATCGCCGCATGGGCTTGACCAGAACCCGATGCGTCATGCTCATCGGATGCCGGTATTCGCCCCGATGTATCGTGGGCTGGCCGCAAGACGTCGGATCACTGATCCGTGGCGAAATCCCGGAAGACCCGGCTGCCCCCGATGGCTGGGCCCATGGCGTGCGTGGCCTTCACATGGGCCTTCACATGGGCCTTCACATGGGCTGGGGGACCTTTTCGCGCAAAGCCTCGCGCACGCAACGGATCATTCCAGACGCGTTCTTGCGCGATGTGTTCTTGCGCGGCCGTTGTTTGGCGGCAAGCCTTGCCCAAATCGCCTCTGTGACAGCTAAGCAGCAAGACGCCACGTCCCCCACGCCACATTTTTATGTCCTGAGCGGCGTGGCGCCAATGGGATCAGATATTGCCCGGCTTGCAGACCCCTCGCTCAGCGCAGGGCTGGCAATGCGGGCGTCTGGTTTTCATCCAGCCGGGCGCTGCGATGTTTCTCCGCCATCTGCTCCATGAACTGGAAGGCGATGGCGCAGTTCTCGGCGGATGGCTGCTGGGCCAGCAATTCGGCCTTGTTCCAGCACCCCTTGCGGACCACGCCGGTCACCCTACGCTCCGCTTCCCATATCTCCCGGCGCGCCTCCAGTCGGGCCCCGGAATTGTCCAGGAAGGCGGCGCAAGCATTGGCGAGCTGCCAGTTGCGATACAGGCGCAACAGGCGAAGCGTGTTCGGATCGGAGGTGCGCGCCAGCGCCACATCAGGATTGCTCCTGAGGAAATCCAGTTGCTCAGCCGCGGTCATATGCGCCGGCGTGGTCTCTGACCTGCCAGGCGACGCCAGCACGGGGCGCGATCCTGAGCCTGGCTGCGCCAACGCCGACGGCGTCATCAGGACGTGCGACCACACGACGCCTGTCGCCACCAGCGCAAGCGCTGTCATCAGGCTATTGCGGCGCTTCACCATCAGATCACCCCGTATCCATGCGGCCCTGCGGCAGCAAAATTGTCCGGACGTCGCCCCTGTCATAACGCACTCTCGCCAGGCGGCAATGCACAGCGACATCGTATGCGCCGCGTTTTCAACCGGTTAATGGCCACTTCGCTTTCAACCACAGTCATCCGCATCATTGATGCCGCATTAAGCATCACTCTCGCTTGTATACAGGCCAGCAATGACCTTAAGGCGCGCTGGCTTATGTTCCAACGCGACGAAAATGCGCCGTTTGTCTGGGACCCCGTTCCGCCGCCTCGCGCAACGCCGAACCAATGATCATGATCACCGCTTGTCAATTTAGCTATTAAAGTTAGCTAAATGCAAGCGGCGGCGCGCCATGGCCCGGAGCAGCTGCGTCCTTGCTCATGTCGTTCAACAATCCTCGCCGCCGCCCCAGCCCGCCCTCTCCCCCGACCAAGGTCGCGTTGCAGCCGATGGCCGGCGCTGCCACAGTTTTTGTGCGGCGGCCTGAGCAGCCATGGGCAGGGAAACGACGGTGGAGAAACCAGATGGCTGATGCAGACGCCATTGTCATCGGCGCGGGCCTCGCCGGGCTGGTGGCCGCGACCGAGCTGGCCGACGCCGGCAAATCGGTGATCGTGCTGGAGCAGGAGCCGCGCCAGAATCTCGGCGCCCAGGCGTTCTGGTCGCTGGGCGGCCTGTTTCTCGTCGATACGCCCGAGCAGCGCCGCATGGGCGTTCGCGACAGTTTCGAGCTGGCCTGGCGGGACTGGCAGGGCTCCGCGGCGTTCGATCGCGACGAGGACGCCTGGCCGCGTCGTTGGGCCGAGGCCTATGTCGCCTGGGCGGCGGGCGGCAAACGCGACTGGCTGCGCGCCATGGGCCACCGCATCTTTCCCGTCGTCGGCTGGGCCGAACGCGGCGATGGTCGCGCCACGGGCCACGGCAATTCCGTGCCGCGCTTTCACATTACCTGGGGAACCGGGCCTGGCGTCGTCGCGCCCTTCACCCGCCGGCTGCTTGAGGCGGCTGATCGCGGCCAGATTCGCCTGTGCTTCCGTCACCGGGTTGATGGCCTGATCCAGACGGATGGCGCGGTGACTGGCGCCCATGGGGCCATTCTCGCCGATGATGACGCGCCGCGTGGCGTCAGCAGCAATCGCCAGATCGTCGGGGAATTCCGCTTCGCCGCCGGGGCGGCGATCGTCGCCAGCGGCGGCATCGGCGGCGACCTCGACCTGGTGCGCGCCGCATGGCCGGCCCGGCTGGGGGCCGCGCCGCGCCGCATGGTCGCCGGCGTGCCCGCCCATGTCGACGGGCGCATGCTCGGGCTCAGCGAGGCCGCCGGCGCCCGGGTGATCAACCGCGACCGCATGTGGCATTATGTGGAGGGCGTGCAGAATTGGGACCCTGTGTGGCGCAACCACGGCATCCGCATCCTGCCCGGCCCCTCATCGCTTTGGCTCGACGCCCATGGCCAGCGGCTGCCGCCGCCGCTGTTCCCCGGCTATGACACTCTCGGCACGCTGGCACATCTGCGCCGCAGCGGCGCGGATTATTCCTGGTTCATCCTCACCCAGTCGATCATCAAAAAGGAATTCGCCCTCTCAGGGTCGGAGCAAAACCCGGACCTCACCGGCCAGAACTGGCGGCTGGCGCAGCGGGCCTTCGGCAAGGCCGCCACCGGCCCGGTCGAGGCCTTCAAGGCCAAGGGCGCGGATTTCATCGTCGCGGATCGCATCGACGATCTGCTGGCCCGCATGGCGCAACTGGCCGGCGACGGCCTGCTCGACGTGGCGCGCGCCATGGCGGAGGTCACCGCCCGCGACCAGCAGCTCGATAATGCGTTCAGCAAGGACAGCCAGCTGATGGGCGTGCTGAATGGCCGGCGCTATCGCGGCGATCGCCTGGTGCGCACCGCGCGTCCGCATCGGCTGCTTGATCCGCGTCACGGGCCGCTGATCGCCGTGCGTCTCAATATATTGACGCGCAAGACGCTGGGCGGGCTGGAGACCGATCTCGACGGCGCGGCGCTGGACGCAGGCGGCGCTGTTATCCCCGGCCTGTATGCGGCGGGTGAGGTAGCGGGCTTCGGCGGCGGCGGCATGCACGGCTATCGCGCGCTGGAGGGCACATTCCTCGGCGGCTGCCTGTTCTCGGGCCGGCAAGCCGGTCAGGCGGCGGCGCGGGCGACCTGATGCCAGAACCCGATGAGCATGAATCAGCGGATTCTGGCTAAGCCCGTGCGGCGCCTGAGCATTTAAGGATGCGGATGCGTCAGCATCTTCGCATCCTGATACGAGCTGCGGACGTCGCGGCCCGCGGTCATTTACCCGGCGCATATGGGGCCGCACGCGCTTGCGCGGCGCCCCGTGCGCATTCCTTGTCACGCCTGGCCAGAGCCCCTGACAGGCGACGACGCAAATGCGACGACGACCAGCGGCGCGCCCCGTTGATCGCCAGCAACGTCGTGGTCGCGACGGCGCTCGTTCAGAACTTGCGCGGCGTCAGCACGATTTCGGTCGCCTGGGTGAAGGTCAGCGTCACCAGCTCGCCCTTCTTGAGCTTCTTCAGCGCGACAGCGACCGCCGGATCGACGACGCGCACGGTGCGCGGACCCTCGGGTCCAACGAACGACACCGTGCCCTTGCTGTCATCCAGGCTCTCATATTTCACCGTGGCGATCACCCGACGCACGATCCAGCGGCCCGGCAGGCCATTGAACAGGCCGACATCGGTCGCGGCCTCAAACTGGATATCGGGCTTGGCCGACTTTGGCGGCGCGACCGAGACCAGGGCGCTCTCGACGCTATTGATCGTCAGCTTGTCGCGCGGGCGCACGGCGGCGAGGCCAACCGCCTCTTCCGGCACGGTGATGCGCCACTGGTGGCCCGCCTTCTGCACCACGAGGCTGCGCGACGGCAGATCGACCGAGACGACGCGCACTTCGATGCTGTCGACTTCCACGGCGCCAATGCCACGCACATCAACCTTTGCCGGGGCGCCCTGGGCCATCGCGCCCTGCGGGGCGACGGCGATTCCGGCGAGGGCGAGGCCAGTGACGGTGGCGACGACCATCAGCGGACGCGATGCGAACATGAGTTTCTCCTTGGTGCAGCACTGTGGCCCGCAACATCGGCGCAGCGGGCCAGCGAACATTGACCATGGCGTGGCTGCAACACACGCCCATGAATATGGGGCAGACGCACGTTTTCCGGCGGCTAGCGACTGGGATTGATGATGATCTTGACGTGCTCGCCCGCCTGTTTGGCCAGCTGGAAGGCCATGGGCGTATCGGCCAGCGCCGCCTCCATGGTCAGCGCGGCGCTGGCGTCGATCGCGCCGCTGGCCAGCCGCTCGAGGGTCAGCGCGAACTCTTCCAGCGTATAGGCGAAGACAAACTCCATGCTGAGCTGCTTGTTGATCGCCATCAGCGGCTCGATATGGTCTTCCTCCATGCAGGCGCCGACCACGACGATCCGCGCCAGCGGCGGCGCGCCCTCGATCACCGCCTGCAACATGCCAGGCGCGCCGACGCATTCGAAAATCAGCCCTGGCCGCATCGCCGCGACGCTGGCCAGCGCCAGGCCACGGCCCGCCAGCGTCGCCGGGACATTGTGGCGCTCCCACAGGCTAAACGGGCTCTCGTCAGCCGGATTGACCGCCACATCGGCTCCAAGCGCCAGCGCCGCCTTGCGGCGCACCGGCGAATAGTCGCTGGCGATCACCGGGCCAAGCCCACGCGCTTTCGCCGCAGCGATCACCGCAAGGCCGACCGGGCCACAGCCAAGCACCATCACCACGGCGTCGTCCGGCGCCGCCGCTTTGGCCACCGCATGCTCGCCTACGGCGAAGGGTTCGGTCATGGCGGCGTGGCTGGAGGGCAGATGCTCGGGCACCTCCAGCAGCATGGCTTCGGTGAGCACCATGCGCTCGGCGAAGCCGCCGTTATAGGTGTTGGAAAAGCCGATCAGTTCGGCGCCGCGCGGCCCGATGGCGAAGGGCATGGCGACGACGCGCGCGCCCGCCTTGATGCGTCCTTCCGTCTGCGGGCCATGGGCGATGACCTCGGCGCAAAACTCATGGCCGAACACCACGCCGCGCGATGGATCAAGGCTGGAGGCCGAACCGGCGCGACGGCCGAAACTGGCCATACGCTCGAGATGGTCGAGGGCGTGCAGATCAGAACCGCAGACGCCGCAGGCCAAGGTTCGCACCAGCGTCTGCCCAGGCCCCGGCACAGGCTCCGGCCAATTGCTGTCCAGCTCCAGTCGACCATCCCGTCGCACGACCGCTCGCATGGCGTCCTCCTGTCCGGCCTGATCTCAACGTCAGGCTGTAGCCAGTGAACGCCGGTTGTGGGCGGCGAGCAAGTGTTTCTGATGATAGTGGACAACACTATTTGCCGTGCGCCGCCAAACTCCCCGTGATTGACGTGTTTTACTTGCGTGGCGGCGACGCGCGCCCGCACAGCCGGCGCACATGCGCCGACCAACGCGTCGCCATGGCAGGCGCGGCGCCCCTCACCCCAGCCGAGGCTGCCGTGCCGCTGCGACCGGCGCGTAACGCAACTCTGGCGCATCAAGCGCCACCGCCGGCAGTTCATCCTTGTCGCGCCAGTAGTCCTGGGTATGCCGCCACGGCTGGCGATCGCCCTGCTGCGGCAGCAGATGCAGGCCGCGGGTAATATAGCCAGGGTTGAAATCATTGACGTCGACCCAGGGCGACAATGGCATGGCGGCCGCGTCGTCGCCGGGCGTCGGCGTCACCTGCCCCAGTCCGTGCTCGCGCATATGATTGAGCAGGCGGCAGACCAGATCCGCCACGATATCGACGCGCAAGGTCCAGCTGGCGCGGAAATAGCCGAATACCCAGACCATATTGGGCACGCCCGAGAACATCATCCCGCGCCAGGTGATTGTGCTGGCGAAGTCCAGCGGCGCGCCTTCGATCGAGAAGGCGATGTCGCCCAGCACGTTCAGCTCAAAGCCGGTGGCGGTGATCACCACATCGGCCGCCAGCTTCTCTCCCGAAGCCAGCACAATGCCGTCGGCGTCAAAATGCGCGATGTCGCCGGTGGCGACGCTGGCCTCGCCCTTACGCATCGCGGCGAACAGATCGCCATCAGGCACAAAAGCGATGCGCTGCCGCCATGGCCGGTAGGCCGGCGCAAAATGCGGATCGACGGGCACGGCGCCGCCCAGATGGGCTTCGACATTGGCCAGCAATTCCTCGCGCACCGCCTCGGGTTCGCTGGCGGCGCGTTCGGCGAAGGCTTTTTGCAGAAACAGTATCTGGCGCCGGACGATCTCGTGGATCCACGTCTCGTTGACCTCAAGTTGCCGCAGGGTGTCGGCAAGATCATTCACGTTGCGCCCGGTCATGAAATAGGTCGGCGAACGCTGCAGCATGGTGACCGAGCGGCATTTGCCAGCCAACGACGGGATCAGCGTTGCGGCGGTGGCGCCAGAACCGATCACCACCACACGTTTGTCGCTGAGGTCGCAGGCGTCCGGCCAGTTTTGCGGGTGGATGATCTTGCCGGCAAAGTCCGTCAACCCCGGCCATTGCGGCGTGTAGCCCTGATCATGGCGATAATAGCCCTGGCACATCCAGAGAAATTTGGCGCTGACAGTTCGCTCTGCGCCAGCTGCGAGGTCGCGCAGGGTGACGCTCCAGCGCTGGGCGGCGCTGTCCCACGCGGCGGCGATGACCTGGGTCTGATAATGGATCAGCGGTCCGAGCCGCTCCTCAACGATCACCTCGCCCATATAGCGCAGGATTTCCTCGGCGCTGGCGATCGGCGCGCCGGTCCACGGCTTGAAGCGGTAACCAAAGGTGTACAGATCGCTGTCGGAGCGGATGCCCGGGTAACGGTGGGTATGCCAGGTGCCGCCGAACGCAGGCGCCTTCTCCACCAGCATCAGGCTGTGATCGGGGCATGCGTGACGCAGGTGACGCGCGGCGCCGATGCCGGAAATCCCCGCCCCTACGATCAGCACATCCACTGCGTCCGGCGCCAGCGATGTGGCGCCGCCGTCACGCACGCTGCCGTGATCCGGCGGCATGACATTTTCTGTGGACATCTGTCGGTGATTTGTCCGCGATAGCGGCGTCTGTCCAGGCATGTCACCACGCCTCCCTGCCTTCAGTCGGGCAAAATAGCCCATCTGTTATAAAATATTACGATGCAGGACGCAGGTCGGCTTGTCCAGCGCAGCACGCCTTGACGCATTCACGGCCAATGCGACTGCAACAACCATTGCGCGGGGCACACATCAGCTAATTGATGCGTTCACCAATTCTTGAATGAACTGGTTGATCGCCGCGACCAGGACGCACAGACCGCAACACTGTCTGACCGGTACGCAACGTGACCAACCTTCCGTAGCGGTATACTGTAAAATACCTTGTTTATGCTGCCGCTGAACTGTCGCGGCGCGGTGACGCCTGGCCAATGAGCGTGAACGTCACCGCGTCAGGCAACGCCATCTACTGCCAAGGAACACCTTGAATTGACAATGCTATCGTATTAAACGCTGGCTATGAACGAACTCGAAAACCTCCTCGACCGGCTGAAGGCTGAACAGCGCGACATCATCCTGCGCGCCGCCCAGTCCAACGCAACTCCGGCGCGCTCGGCAATTCAGCGCATCGGCGAGCTGGAACTGGCCATCGGCGCAGTGGAACAGCTCATAAACGAGAGTGAAGGGCAGTAATACTACTGCCCTCCACAACAATTCATTGGCATTATAGTCCGAGGCGGCGGAGCGCCGCGTGGGTCGCAAGGCCTGAGATCAGGCCGCCCTGCGAAGCACGGGGTTTTGCCCCTCAGCTCCATGACATGCGCTTTCGGCATGCCTGCGCGGTCAGATAGCGGTCGCTTATGCGCAAATCGCGCGGCCATCACGGCGCCTGCCTGACCGCGGGGCGGCGCAGGAGCCACGCCCTGCGCCTGCGCCACATCCCCCGGCCCTGCCTGTGTTACAGCGCGTGCCCCACTGCATCTTGCAGACGCGCGGCGCGGCGGTTGAGGAACACTTCGGTTTCCTTGTGGGTCAGGATGTAGAGATCGCCGCGCTTCAGCGCCGCCACCACCAGATCCCCGACCGCTTCAACATCCAGCGTCCGCCCCTCGAGCGCGCCTGAGTCGCGATCCGTATAAGGCTTCACCGCTTCCGGGCCGCCGAATTCCTGCGGGCGGTTGCGATGGCTCTCATCGATGGCAGTGGCGACCCGCATCGGGCACAGCACCGAGGCGCCGATATTGAACGGCTTGCCATCTTTGGCGACACATTCAGCCAGCGACACCACAGCCGCCTTGGTGACCGAATAAGGCGCCAGATTGCGGTTGCTGATCAGCCCGGCGAAGGAGGCGGTGAACAGCATGTGGCCGCCCTGCCCCTGGGCGATCATGCGCGGCATGAACACTTCCACCCCATGCACCGGACCCCAGAGATTGACATTGATGGTCCACTCCCAATCGGCGTGGCTCATCTCCTGCACTGGCCCGAACACGCCGATGCCTGCGTTGTTGAACAGGATGTGGGCGCCGCCAAAGCGCGCCCAGGCGGCGTCAGCCAGCGCCTCGACATCGGCCAACTTCGACACGTCGCCGCGCACGCCGATCACCTCGGCGCCAGCGGCGGTGAGTTCGGCCACGGCCCGGTCCAGCGCCCCCTGCTCGATATCGCCCAGCACCAGTCTGACGCCCTCGCGCGCCAGCGACCGGGCGGTGGCGAGGCCAATGCCGCTGGCTCCACCGGTAATGACGGCGACCTTGCCCTTGAGATCCTGCATGACGTTTCCTTTCTGATGATTGATCTTCGCCGCCGCCTCACCGTGCGGCGGTCCTGAGGCGCGTCCTTGCGGCGCGCCGGCGCCGGTTATGCCCCCGGTCTTGCGCCAGCATACACGAGACCCCGATAAGCATGACGCCTCTGAGGCTGGCTATGGCCGTGCGGCGCCTGGGCATTTGGGGTCACGGATGCGTCAGCATCTTCACGGCCAGGTAAAAGGCTGCGCCCGCCGCAATGCAGCAGCGGTTGCGCCGCCTGAAACGACAAGGGCGGGAGAATATCCCCCGCCCCGCTTCATATTCTTCCCAGTCGCCCCTCATACCAGGATGCGAAGATGCTGACGCATCCGCATCCTGAAATGCTCAGGCGCCGCACGGGCTTAACCAGAACCCGATGAGTCATACTCATCGGGTTCTGGTATCACTCGCCGACGTTGATGACGTCGCCGAACAGCACCCAGCGATCACCCTCAAAGCGGGCCAGTTGCATCGCCTGCAGCGGCACATTGCGACCGGGGCCGGTCCTGACCTCGACGCCCGGCAGGGTCATCGCCGGCTTGAAGTTGATGTTGCGCGCCTGCTTCATCAGATTCTCGCGCGTCACATCCTCGCCGGCCTGCTTCAGCGCCTGCACCAGGCCCTGGATCATGGTGTAGCCATAGACCGCCCAAGTGTCATAAGCGTCAAGGTTCGGCGCATATTGCTTCATGAAGGCGAGGTATTCCTTGACCTCCGGATCGTCCTTCCACGCCGGATCACCCGGATCCTTGATGATGAAGCCGGAGACCACGCCCTGCGCTTTCTCAAGGCCCGCGGGCTTGAGGGTGCCAGCCACCGTATTGGTGGTGTTCGAGATGATGTGCAGCGGCTTCCAGCCGATCTCATAGACCTTGCGGATGGCCTGGGCGCCGAACTTCGGCGTCGCATGGGTGAACAAGACGTCGGCGCCCGAGTTGCGCAGCGCCAGCACCTGCGAATCCACCGTCGGATCGGTGACCTGATACGGCGCTTCGGCGACGATCATTTTCTTCACATTGTCCGGACCAAGGCCTTCCTTGAAGCCCTTGATGTAATCGCGACCCGAATCGTCGTGCTGGTACAGAATGGCGATCTTCGCGTCCGGCTTCTCCTTGAGAATATATTTCGCGTAGATCTTGCCTTCGGACTCGTAGTCGACCTGCCAGCCAATGGTCCACGGGAACTTCTCCGGCTGGTTCCACATGGTGGCGCCGGTGGAGATGAACAGCTGCGGCGTCTTCTTGCCATTGAGGTATTTGTGCACCGCCATATTCGGCGGCGTGCCGACGCTGCCGAACACCGCCACGACCTCATCCTGCTCCACCAGCTTGCGGGTCTGTTCGACAGTCTTGGGCGGCGAATAAGCGTCGTCGAGGCTGATCAGATTGATCTTGCGGCCGTTGACGCCGCCCTGCTCGGCGTTGATTTTCTTCAGATAAGCCTGACCGGTGAGGCCGATAATGCCATAGGCCGAGGCCACGCCGCTGTAGGGCATGGTCTGGCCAATACGAATCTCCGGCTTCTCCGCCGCCAGCGTGGCGTTCGGCGCGAAGCTTGCGGCCATCATCATGGCGCCTGCGACGAGCAAGGCGCGACGGCTCGTTTGCGCAGCAGCCGCTGCACACCCTCTGAACTGCATCATTTCCTCCAAAAGCCTGGGCATTCAGCCAGTTGTCTGGCTTTCTCACCCTGAAAGGCGGGCGCCGCCGGCGCTCATTGCGCCCCCGCAACGCCGGCGGCCGCGCCCTCTCCGTAGATCATCCTGCGCGTCGCCCCTGACGATCAGCCGCGCAAGGATCACCGCTCCCCGCGTGCGGGACACGGTTTGGTCATAACCCGCCTGATCAGGCGGCGTTCTCCAGATCTTCCAGCATCTTGCCGTATTTGGCGATGGCGGCGTCGCGCAGATAAGGAATGTAGCGGGTCGGGAACTTGCCCGAGGTCGCCTCATAGTCGCGCAGCACCTGGCGGGCGACGGTGACCTTGTGCACCTCGGCCGGGCCGTCAGCCAGACCCATGTGGAAGCTCTCGATCACCTGCTCGGCGAACGGCATGTCCGGGGTGACGCCCAGCGAGCCATGGATGTGCAGCGCGCGGGCGGCGACGTCATGGAACACCTTCGGCATCAGGGCCTTGATGGCGCCGATGTCCTTGCGGACAGCAAGATAGTCCTTGTGCTTGTCGATCTTCCAGGCGGTGCGCAGCACCAGCAGGCGGAACTGCTCGATCTCGATCCAGCTGTCGGCGATCTTCTCCTGGACCATCTGCTTCTCAGCCAGCAGCGTGCCCTGGGTGAAACGGCTCAGCGCGCGCTCGCACATCATGTCGAAGGCGCGACGCACCTGGCCGATGGTGCGCATGGCGTGATGGATGCGACCGCCGCCGAGACGGACCTGGGCCACGACGAAACCGCCGCCGCGCTCGCCGAGCAGATGGTCCTTCGGCACGCGCACATTGGTCAGACGCAGATAAGCGTGCGCCGGGTGACCGTGGTGGCCGACCGGCATGTTGCGCACCATCTCGATGCCGGGGGTGTCGGCCGGGATGATGAAGGTCGACAGGCGACGATACTCGCTGGCGTCCGGATCGGTCACCGCCATCAGCAGATAGAAGCTGGCGACGTGGGCGTGCGACGAGAACCACTTCTCGCCATTGATCACCCACTCATCGCCATCCAGCACCGCCGAGGTGGTGAACACCTTCGGGTCAGCGCCGCCCTGCACTTCCGTCATCGAGAAGCAGGAGACGATGTCATTGTTCAGGAGCGGCTTGAGGTAACGCTCCTTCTGCTCCGCCGTGCCGTAATGGGCGAGAATCTCGGAATTGCCCGAGTCAGGCGCCTGGCAGCCGAACACGGTCGGGCCGAACTTGGAGCGACCGAGAATTTCGTTCATCAGCGCCAGCTTGACCTGGCCATAGCCAGGGCCGCCCAGCTCCGGGCCGAGGTGGCAAGCCCACAGACCGCGCTCCTTGACGATCTTCTGCAGCGGCTTCACCAGCGCATTACGCTTCGGGCAGCTGGTGTCATAGGCTTCCGGCAGCAGGTAATCGAGCGGCTCGACCTCTTCGGTCATGAACTTGTCAATCCAGTCCAGCTCTACCTGGAACTCCGGATCGGTATCAAAATCCCATGCCACTGTAGCGTCTCCCGGGCGTGTGTTTATGATCAGCCGGCCGCGCAACTGGCGACCATTAATGCCTGATGACTATGATTGCGCCTGAGGGCATTTGCGTCCAATCGCAATTTTTCGGCCCGGCGATACAGACTGCTTATGGATTGAATAAAACGTCATGCGGTTGCCATAACTCCCGTCATGGGCGTATGGCTGCTGCAGAGGCCGCGCAGGGCGCACGGCTTGCCGGCGCCCGCCATCGCGGAGCCCCCTTAGGTCGGCGCCCCCCCCTGGCGGGAGCCCGCCGCCAGCCTGCCGCCGAGCTGGAAGACCGTCATGGATCTGGACGCCACGCCGTTTCGCTATTTCCTCACCGTTGCGGAGGAGCGCTCTTTCACCCGGGCGGCGCAGCTGCTGCACGTGTCGCAGCCGGCGCTCTCGGCGCAGATTCGCGAGCTTGAGCGACGGCTTGGCTTCGCTCTGTTCCAGCGCACCAGCCGCCGCGTCGAGATGACCGCCGAGGGGCGGCTGTTTCTGGGCAACGCCCGCCGCATGGTGGCCGAGGCGGCCTGGGCCAATCAGGCGGCGCGCGAGATCCGCGACAATGAGCTGCGCATCGGCGCGCCATTCTACACCAGCCACATCGCCGAGCGGCGCAGGATGCTGGATACGCTGCTCACCCGGCATGCCGACATTCGCCTGCGGATCTTCGACAAGACCCACGAGCGGCATTACCTCGACCTGACCCGCCGCGAACTTGACCTGGCGCTTCTGGTCGAGCCTGCCGACGTCGCCGCCGCCGCCAATAACGCAGTGGCGGAAGCCGACTGGCCCGGCGGGCTGGAGCGCCAGTCGCTGGCCGAGCGGCGGCTGTGCCTGCAGATCCCGCGCGAACATCCGCTCGCCGACCTCGACATCCTGCCGCTCGACGCCCTGAGAGGCTTGCCGGTGGCCATGCCCAACCGCGCGCTCGGCGCCCCCCTGTCGGTGGCGATCGTGCGCGCTTTGCGCGAGGCCGGGGCCGAGAGCGTGCGCCCGCCCGAGGGCAACCCGCTGGCGGTCGAGCGCTTTGGCCGCCTCACCCGCACGGTGGCGGTGTCGCTGGGCTGGTTCGATGCGCAACGGGATATGGACGCTGACGATGTGGTCATCCGCCATATCGACGGGCTCGACGTCCGCACCAGCCTGACCCTGGTGCGCGGCAAGGGCGAGCAGCGCCCCGCCGCCCATATGGTGTGGGAATCGGCCCGGCAATTGCTGACTGGCGCCGCCGCCACCAAAGCCGTGCCACGCCGCCGCAATCGCCTGGCCGACGCCTGAGCATTGCAGGATGCGGATGCGTCAGCATCTTCGCATCCTGGTATAGAAGACCTCTCGCGCAACAAAAAAGCGGGAGGCCTGCGCCTCCCGCCTGTACCTGTCGCAGATGTGCGCCGGATCAGACCTTGTTGGTGGCGACCGACAGCTGCGGCTTGTTGTTCAGGGTCTGGAACACCACACAATAGCGCTCGGTCAGCTTGATCAGCTGGTCGATCTTCTCCTGCGGCGCGTCGGTGTCGAGATCGAAGGCGAGGCGGATGGCGGAGAAGCCGACGGCGGCCTCCTTATCGACGCCAAGGGTGCCGCGGAAATCGAGGTCGCCCTCAGCCCGCACCACGCCGCTGCGCAGCGGAATCTCCAGCGCCGTCGACACGGCTTTCAGCGTCACGCCGGCGCAGGCCACCAGCGATTCCAGCAGCATGTCGCCCGAGCACAATTCGAGGCCCGAGCCGCCCGACAGGGGATGCAGGCCGGCGGCGGCGATGGCCCGGCCGGTCTCGACCTTGCACGAGATCGACTGGTCGTCGATGGCGCCCTGGGCCTTCAGGGTGATGGTGGCGGCGTCCGGGGTTTCCTTGTAGCGGGCCTTGATCGGGGCCTGCATTGCGCGAAGCGCTTGCGCGTCCATGTGGGGTTTCCTTCTGCGTGGGTCAGGCGGCGTCTCGCCTGAAATCTGCTGTCATACCTGGCCGCACGGCTGCTGACGCAACGGCGGACAGCAAGCCCGGGCCTCGCCGGGGATCGGGTGTGAAGCGGCGATCACCACCACATGGCGCCGCCGGTGGGCGGCGGCTGCGAGGCGACGCGCTCCGGGTTGAGCGACTGGTCCAGCGCCCGCAGCACCTGGCGCTTCACCGTATCGAAATTCGGCGACATGCGGTCACGCGGGCGCGGCAGGTCGACGTTGCATTCCTCAAAAATCCGGCCCGGTTTTGGCTGCATGACGATGATGCGATCGCCCAACGTCACCGCCTCCTCAACATCATGGGTGACGATCACCACCGTGGGGCGGCTCTCCTCCCACAGCGCCAGCAGATGGTCGTGCAGGCTGGCGCGGGTGAAGGCGTCGAGGGCGGAGAACGGCTCATCGAGCAGCAGCGCCTTGGGGCGCGGCGCCAGCGCCCGGGCGATGGCGACGCGCTGCTGCTGGCCGCCGGAGAGTTCACGCGGCCAGCGCGCGCCATAGCCGGCGAGGCCGACGCGCTCCAGCGCTTCCTCTGCGCGATCGCGGCGGGCGCCGCGCGGCTGCTCGCCCAGGCCAAACGCCACATTGTCGCGCACGCTCAGCCACGGCAGCAGGCGCGGCTCCTGAAACACGATGCCAACGGCCGGGTGCGGGCTGCTGATGCGGTCGCCGTCGATCTCGATGGAGCCAGCGCTGGCCTGGTCGAGACCAGCGACGAGGCGCAGCAAGGTGGTCTTGCCGCAGCCGGAGCCGCCGACGATGGCGGCGATCTCGCCCGCCTCGACGGACAGATTGACCTGCGACAGGGCGGTGGAGCCGCCGGCATAGACCTTGGTGAGGGCTGACAGGGTCAACATGGCTCAAAGACTCGCGCGCACGGTGTCGCGCCACGCCAGCAACGGGCGGGTCGCGATCACAAGGATCTGGTCGCACAATTTGCCGAGCACGGCGAAGGTGATGATGGCGGCGAGGATTTGCGCCGGCTTGCCCAACTGCTGGCCGTCGACCAGCAAATAGCCCAGCCCTTCGGAGGCGCCCATGAACTCGGCGGCGACAACAAACATGAAGCCAAGGCCAAGGCCGGAGCGCAGCGAGATCACCCATTCAGGCAGCACCGCAGGCAGCAGCACGCGCGTGGCCATCTGCACCCGGTTGAGGCGGAACACCCGCCCGACCTCAACCAGCTTGCGATCGATCGAGCCAATGGCGCCCATGACGCCGAGATAGACCGGAAAGAACACGCCGACGGCGATCAGCGCCACCTTGGACGCCTCAAAGATGCCCAGCCACAGGATGAACAAAGGCACCCAGGCGATCGACGGAATGGCGCGCAGCGCCTGAATGGTGGGATCGAGCGCCGTGCGCAGCCAGGTGGAGGCGCCCGTCAACACGCCGACGAGGGTGCCGGCGATGGCGCCGATGGCGAACCCGGCCATTACCCGCCACAGCGTGGCGAGCAGATGCGTCCACAGATCGCCGCTACGGGCGAGGCCAACAAGCTCGGCCCAGATCAGGCTCGGCGGCGGCATCAGCCGGCCATTGGCCATGCCGGTGGCGACAGCGATCTCCCAGCCGACGGCCAGGACCACCGGCAGCACCACGCCCACCAGCCAGACGCCGCCGACGCGGCTCGCCAGCCGCCAGCCGCCGGCCGCATTGGCCGCCGACCCATGCGCCGTCCCTTGCGCCGACCCTTGCGCCAGCCCTTGCACGCTGTCCTGTTCTGTCGCCTGTGGCGCCCCGACGCCTTGCATGGCCGTCATCTGCCCCTGTCCGTTTCCCTCGCGCGCCAGCGTTTGGCGCCGTCGTCCACCCGTATGCGGGTGTGTCTGTTCAGCACGAAAGCTCCCGGATGTCCGGGAGCCCGGCAGGCAGCGTCGCCTGCATTACGCGCCGTGATCGCATTGCGCGCCGCGACAGCTGCGCGCAAATCCGTCAACTCATTTACCTGCAGGCAAATACTGGGGATCAATCAACGCGTCGAGGGTTTCCTTGACCTTTGTCCCCGCCGGCAGCACGCCGGCCGCCACCAGCGCATCGCCAGCGGCCTGGATCGACTGGCGCTGCGGCTCGCCGATGACGCTATGGGTCAGCTCGGTGCGCTGGTCGATCTGGCGGTCCACCACCGCCTTGGGCAGCTTGGTGAGGGCGATGAACTCTTCCTTCAGCCCGTCAGGATTGGCCAGCGACCATTTGCGCGCCTCCTCATAGGCGGCGAGCACCTTCTTCACCAGCTCCGGATGCTTTTTGGCGAAGTCCTCGCGCACGTTGAGCACGCCCCAGGTGTTGGCTTCCGGCTTGCGGAAGAACAGCCTGGCGCCCTCCTCCACCTCTGCTGAGGCCATCATCGGATCGAGACCGGCCCAAGCGTCGACGTCGCCGCGCGACAGGGCGAGGCGGCCATCGGCGTGCTGCAGCAGCACGAATTTGACGTCCTTGTCGGTGAGCCCAGCGTCGGCGAGGGCGCGCACCAGGAAGATGTGCGGATCGGTGCCACGGGTGACGGCGACGCGCTTGCCCTTGAGGTCAGCCACCGATTTGATGGCGCTGTCCTTGCCGGTGACCAGCGCCGTCCATTCTGGACGCGAATAGACATAGATCGACTTGATCGGATTGCCGTTGATCTTCGCCACCAGCGCGGCCGAGCCAGCGGTGGAGCCGAAATCGATCGAGCCGGCGTTCAGGAACTCGAGCGCCTTGTTGGAGCCAGCGGACTGCACCCAGCGCACCTTGATGCCGTCCTTCTCCAGCGCCTTTTCCAGCAGGCCCTGCTTCTTCAGCACCAGCGACACCGGATTGTAGGTGGCGAAGTCGATGGCGACTTCCTTGGGCTGATCAGCCCAGGCGGCGCCCGAGGCGGCGAGCAGCGCAACGCCGGCAGCGCCGGCGGCAAGGCGGCCGAAGGCGCGCCGGGAAAGGTGACGAACGAAAATCGACATGAAGCCCCCAGAAACAGCCGCCGGTTGGTTCGCGGCGCAACGGTTTCCCTGGAAACTACATTCGTTCACGGCGACGTCAATACATTTTACGAGATATTTTGAATAATTTCATAAATAACATTTTACGATGGTGAATATCGCGTCGCACACCCGCCTGTTCGCAGGCACACCCCTGACCATGCAGACCCCAGGGTCGCCGGCGCATGCAGGCGCCAACGCCGCCTGGGCGCCTTGAGAACGACTGAATTGACGCGATATCGCGAGGCGCGCCGTCACCCCAGCAGCGCTCACGCAAGTAGCGCT